>QMRZ01000019.1 GCA_003649495.1 Thermoprotei archaeon
CGTTGAGGAGGCTAAGAGGGCTGGAGCCAAGGTAGTCGTGGTGCTAGCAACTCAGAGGGAGGCTGATGAGGGGAGGGTAGGCAGGCAGATAGCCGACGAGCTCGGGGTGGGCGTAGTCTACCTGCATGGGATACAGTTCAGCGGCGGTGACGAGTACTGCGAGTACATTAAGTACACCCTGGCGGCTCTCGTGGCCGCGCTAGAGGCCAGCTCCGGGGCTGCCGGGGGGAATGGGCTGTGGCCCCTGTTGATCCTCGCGCTGAGCATAGCTGTGGTGGCGGAGGCTGGCCTGCTGGCCAGGGGGTGGTGGAGGGGTGGTGGGCGTGCTTAGCCGGAGGGAGGCCAGCTACCTGGTGGCCATATACAGCATATCGGGCTCGTCCCCCGCGAGGCTGAAGGAGATCGCGCTCTACGTGGGCGTGAGGCCTCCAACTGCGCTAGAGGCTCTCTACAAGCTATCGTCCAGGGGGCTCGTGGTTAAGGAGGCGAGGGGGCGCTACAGGCTCTCGCGTGAGGGCTTGAGGCTCGTGGAGGCCTTGATCAGGAAGCACAGGGTGCTTGAGACATTCCTGGTCAGGACGCTGGGCCTCTGCGTTGATGAGGCCTGTAGGCTAGCCTCAGCCTTCGACTACGCTGTCCCGATGGAGCTCGTGGATAAGATGTGTGGCGCCATGGGGCATCCATCGTGTTGCCCCCACGGGAACCCCATACCGGCTGGCAACTGCCACCCCCCTAAGCTCGAGGTGAGGAGGTGATGGAGTACAGGCCCTTGATGGAGTTTAGAGGGGTGGAGGTCAGGTATCAGGCTGAGCCAGCCCTCATAGACGTCAGCTTCAGGATTGAGGAGCCAGCCTTCACGGTCATTGTAGGCCCCAATGGGGCTGGCAAGACTACCCTCCTCAAGACTGCTCTGGGCTTAGTTAAGCCGACTAGGGGCAGGGTGGTTGTGCTGGGAGTGGACGTCGTGAGGCACCCCTGGAGGGTGAGGCGGATGGTCGGCTACGTGCCTCAGAGGGAGAGGATCGACCAGACAATGCCAGCCCTGGTTAGGGATGTGGTGTTGATGGGTAGGGCGCTTAGAAGGCCGCTGATAGGCAGGCTGAGCGATGAGGATAGGGAGGCTGCGCTCCGCGCGTTAGAGCGTGTGGGGTTGAGCGACCTCTGGGACGCGCCCTTCGCCCACCTCTCTGGAGGGCAGCAGCAGAGGGTGCTAATAGCGAGGGCGTTAGCTGCTGAGCCGAGGCTGCTACTGCTGGACGAGCCCCTCTCCGGGGTGGATGCGGCATCTCAGGAGGTGATTGTGAGCCTGTTGGCGGACCTGGCTAGGAGCGGGGTTGGAGTTGTCATGGTGACCCACGACCTGAACCCGGTGCTGGACTGCGCGGACTACGTGCTGCTGCTAAATAAGCGCCTAATAGCCTTCGGGAGGCCAGCTGAGCTCGTAGAGCCCGACCTGCTCTCCAAGACGTACGGCAAGGATGTGAAGGTGTTCAGAATGGGCACGCAGTGCTTCGTGATAAGCGGTGATGCACATGCCTGAGCTCTTCGCCTCTCAGATACTGGTGAGGGCGCTGACCGCGGCGCTCACTGCATCCGTCATCTCAGCCATCGTTGGGACCTTCCTAGTGCTGAGGAGGCTCTCGAGCATGGGCGCGGCCATAGCGCACATGTGCTTCGCGGGCGCCATGGCCGCCTACGTAGCTGGGGTAAACCCGGTGATCGGCGCGCTCATCCCCAGCCTGCTCCTAGCGTTAGCCGCCTCCTACGCTAGGAGCAGGAGGGAGGGGCAGTCAGAGGCTATACTGGCTGCGGCTATAGGCCTCTCATCCGCAGTGGCGGCATTGGCCCTCTCCTTCTCGAGGGAGTACAGCGCTGTTGCCTTCTCCTACCTCGTGGGGGATGTGCTCGGGGCTTCTGAAGAGGAAGTCTCGCTCCTGATTACTGTCTCAGCCCTGATAATGGCCGTGATCGTCCTCCTTTACAGGGGGCTGAAGTACTCCGCCCTGGACCCCGAGACCGCTGAGGCCATGGGCCTGAGAGTGATGCTGTTCGAGTACCTGCTGGGCGCCCTGGCCGCGCTGCTCCTAGTGGTTGAGATCAGGGTGGTGGGCATGATACTGGCACAAGTCTACTTAGTGGCCCCAGCCGCCGCCGCGTGGGAGGTAGCGCACAGCGTTGAGGGGATGATAGCCCTATCGGTAGCTCTGTCGCTAATCTCCGCGGTCGCGGGCTTCTCTGCGTCGATCCTGCTCAACCTCCCCACTAGCGCGGTCATAGGAGTCATAGCCGCCGCCATATACGCCGTCACCCTCGCGCTATCGCCTAAGCGTAGGGGTCGGTGTTTGCTGGCATTCTTGAGGAGGGAGTGCAAGGTGTGAGGTCAGCCGAGGAGCGCCCTCACCAAGCCCATGAGGAGGGCTGGCGCTAGGAGGCGATTAGCCAGGGCCTCCCTCCACATCGCTCTTAAGGCTCCGAGTATCGCTCTCCTCTGGAAATCCATGTGGCTCGTGGAGGAGAGCCTCTCCACTACACCGGCTTCAGAGAGAGCATTGAGGAGCGCGTCTACCTGCGCGTCGTTGAGGGAGCTTAAAACCTTCCTCGCGAGCAGCATGGTCCGCATTTCCCGCCCCAGGATCCTCTTAAAGCCCTCATGGTAGCGGGGCCCTGCGAGGTGCCACTCACCCTCAGTGGCGGCTGTCGCCGCTGCCGCCAGCCTGGCGGCTATCGATAATATGCTGATACCCCCTCCCGTCGTCGGCTTAGCCTGCCCCGCCGCATCCCCTATCACGAGGACCCTGCTTGTGTAGGGCTTGCTTATGGGCCCCCCCGTCACGACGTAACCTCCATACACCCTCACCCTCCTAGAGTTCAGCAGACCTACTCCCCCTGGGTCGAGCTTCTCGAGTAGCCTCAGGCGCGCACGGAGGGCTGAGGGAGCTGCGAGCCCTACTCTGGCCCGGTACTCGTCCAGGGGGATGAGCCACGCGAAGAAGCCTGGGGCGAGCCTCGAGTCTAGGTAGAGGTGCACGAACTCGCGCTCCAGGGGCTCCTGGAGCTCGTATTCAGCGTTAATCGCTGGGAGCAAGGCGCTGGGGCGCTCCACCCCCACCTGCTCATTTAGGCTAGCTAGGGCCCCGGTAGCTAGGACGAGGAGGCTGAATGAGGCGCGGCGCCCCTCCCTCAAGCGCAGCACGCCACGGGAGCAGTCCACGCCGGTGACTCTAGCTCTGAGCCTTAGCTCTACCCCCCTCCTAAGGGCCTCCTCTGCCAATGCTTGGTCGAATCGAGGCCTGTCGAGCACAGCTGCCACCCCCCTCTTAGCATCTATGAGCACCTCGCTACCCCCCCTGCTACGGATGACAGCCCCTCGAACGGTGTTGAGCACAGCCCTCCTCCACACGCGCGGGTATTCCCTGTTGAGGGTGGCTAGGCTCACCAGGCCAGCGCAGTGGGGCGGCCACCCCACGCTCCCGTGCTCCTCCAGCACTAGCAGCTCCAGGTGGGGGGCTAGCTCTGCGAGCCTGAGCGCATAGGTCAGGCCTGCCGGCCCCGCGCCGACTACCGTGATGCTCAACTGAATTCCCTTCGATAAGCTCTGTACAGCTTCTTGAGGTACTCTATCTCCGACTGCTCGAACCACGCATCTAGGACATTGTCGGGCGAGTCCAGCTTATCGAGCATTAGCTTGAGGCATGTAGCCACCCCCCTCCCGTTATACGTCTTCTTAAGCGCCTCAACCTCGCTGATTACCTTGGAGCCCTCGCGCGCCACTAAGTCGCCCACCAGGACCCAGGAGCTGCGCAGCTTCTCCATGAGCCTCGAGGCCTCCTGCACCCCTCGCGGGGAGAGGGTGTAGACCTCAATCAGCTTGCCCCTCTCATAGACGTAATCCCTCTTGACCAGCCCCTCGTCCACCAGGCCCTTTATAGCCTTGTGGAGCTCGGGGGAGAATACCGATAATAGCAGGGGCTTGAAGCTGAGGGGCGGGCTCCGCATCATGAACAACGCGACGTGGAAGCTCTCCTCCCCCTTCACTGGCTTCTGACCATCAGTGTAGAGGAGCAGGAGGGCCCAGTCCCTCGCAGCGAGCTTAATCCATGAGATGTCCATCTCCCTTAAAACCTCCTCCTTCCAATCCTCACTCAACCTCCTCACCCTTCACGGCACCCGGTGCTCCACGTCCCCCTCAGTGCTGCCACATAAATCTTCGCGCCACCTGCCCTTAAACCTCGGGGCATTGAGCTACTCCCTCAAGTCGTGTGTCGCAGCTCTGTGCTGGTCACCCAGGGGTAGGTCCTCCACGTCTAGGACCTCGACGCTGCCTCCACGCCTCCCCCACACCTTAGCTACGACTAGCAGCAAGGCGAATAACAGCGCTAGTGCCGGCAGCACCGCGCTGAAGCTCATGCCAGCTCTCACAATCACGTACTCGCCCCCACTCCCCACCTCGACTAGCCGCTCCACGCCTAGGCTGGGCACGTATAGGTGGTACTCGCCTGGAGCGAGCTCGAAGCACGCTACACCATCCTCGCCAGTAGATGCGGCGAGCCTCACGCTCGTCCCGCGCGCCTCGACGCTCACGCCGCTCAGCGGCCTGCCGAGGAAGTCCACGAGCTTAACGTAGAGCCTCGTGATGTTCGCCACCACTACGTATCGCCTCCGCCCCTCCTCCACCTCTATCAGGCCTGAGAACAGGACTCGGCCTCCCCGCAGGATCGTGAGGTTATAGCGCGCAGCCGGCACATCGCTGAAGCATGCCACGCCATCGTGCCCCGAGGCCGCGCGCCTCATCCCCCTCCCGCTTAGCACGGCCACGTAATCCTCGACCTGCTCGCCATCCAGGTACGTGACCATTAGCTCAATGTCGATTAGCGACGTCCTGAGCAGCGTGGAAGCTCCCCTGCTGCCCACGTAGACTTCGGCCGCGCCGACCTCCCTCCCCCCAGCAAATGCCCTCACAACGTAGCTGCCCAGGGGCACGCGGTCGAAGGTGCACGAGCCATTCACCGCCACCTGCTCTCCGTAGAACGCGCCGTCAGTCCTGCTTATGAGCACGGTGACGTTGTTCACTGGCTCGCCCTCGGCATCAACTACTCTGACCTCGAGCCTCGCTACGCGTGAGGGGAGGACGAGGGTGGGGGCGTAGCCGTGTACTAGCAGGCTGTAGACCCGCAGCCCCTCTATGTATGCATGCGCCTCCACCTCGCCCCTCGAAGCGTCGACGCTGACTACAGCGCAGCTGCCTCCCTCAACCACGCGGCCTGAGACCACGTAGTCCACAGCTCCCCCGCTGCACACGTTGAATCTACAGGCCCTTGGAGCGTGTATCCTGAAGGATGAGAGTGGGTAGAGGAGAGAGGGGTTGCCCGGGAAAGCCCCGCCTAACGCGTCGCCCGCTCTCTCGAAGCCCTCAACTCTCACCTCACAGCCAGCCGGCAAGTTGAGGTACACGTACTTGACGCGCGTCAGGTCAGCCTCGCTTAACTTGGCGTAGTAGATTGGCCTGACCCTCAGCTCCACAGCCTCCTCCTTAAGCGCCTCTATCAGCGGGTTCGGGGAGCTACCGGTAACGAGCACCACAGCCTCAGTCAGGGATACGTTGTCGAACGACGTGGAGAGCTCAACCCCCCTCATGGCTAGTATCGTGAACTTGGCGTCTACAGCCTCGAGGGAGGGGATGTCCTTCAGCAATGCCTCGATCAGGTAGCCCCATACCCCCTCACCCCTGGGCGCGTCCATCAGGGCGTAGGCAAGAGGCTTAGGCTCGTACTCAGCGAAGAGCACCGTGATGGTGTGAGGCCTCGGGGCTACTCGCGTCAGATCTATAGCCGCGAAGTCCTCGATCAGCACCACCCCATTCTCAACGCTGGGAGCTACTCTCGAGTTATCCAGGATGAGGGCAGCCGGCTTGAAGGGCGTGGATGAGTCCACCCTCACCACAATGCCCGCCAAACCACTCTTAACGCTCAGGTCCAGGCGGCACCCCTCGCCCCACTCCACGAGCACGTAGTCGCGGCTGGTGCTCCCGTCTATGTACAAGTAAGTGACCTCTACCACGAAGAGCTGTGGCGGCCTGCCAGCCGCTAGGGCCGTGACTACTAGGGCTAGCGCCAACGCGGCATATGCTCGCACAGCTACGCTTAATGACGCCTCAGGCGTTTGGGTAACAACTCGCGCAGAGCATCTGATGACGGTAATACCTCAGTAGGCTGCCCGCGCTAACCGCCAGAAACCCTTTAAACTCCCCCTCGAGTGTGCAGGAGGATGCTGGAGGAGCGTAAAAGGCCAAGCAATGTGCTGCTGGCAATGGCTATAGCCCCTGCTCCACTACTCCTACTGATATGGCACTTAACTGAGGGGTTCAGCCTGAAGCCCAGCCTGCCACACCTGTACTCGAGGATAACGCCGATGGTTCTGGCCATCCTCTCAATAGTAGTGGCGGTATTCACCTTCAACCTCGCCAGGGATGAGGAGCCCGAATGGGGGCCGGCGCTGCCCTTCAAGGTGATAGAGGGAGCGGCGGTCGCATACATAGTACTGGCCGTGATATTCCTGCTGTTGATAGCATCCACCTACTTCATGCCGTGACCCCGCCTCACACAACACTTCCAGGCTCCACGAGGCTGAAATCATGGCAGCGAACCCCGAGCTTATTTCCCCTCTCACAAAAGCTCCTCCCTCAAGTAGGGAGGCCTAGGACGAGTTACGAGGATCGGCTTTAAGTACGAAATCACACTCCACCAGCCTAGGTGCTAGTTCGTCCTCCAAGACGCTTAATCGAGCCTTTCCCCAACTCCTGGGGAGCATGAGAGTATCAGAGGCTGTAGCCGCTAGTGGGCATCTAGGGCGGCACGCTCTAAAGCTTCTGCCGGTGCTCCACCACACCTTCCTTCTCACGAGAGAACTCGGCACCCCCGCCGGGGTTACACGAAGGTCCCGGGGAAGTGTACATTCAGGTGTAGGCTGTGCACTCCTCTTCGACACTAACGATGGACATGGGTAGGAGGAGGGTAGGGAGGGCCCCAGGCGTGAGAGCTGGCATTGAGGCCTGGCGTACATACGCGAAGCTCACGAAGGCTGTTACGAGCTCTCGAGGTTCCATGAAGAGGAGGAGCTTTATGCGCAGCCTGACTCGCCAATTAGGGGGAGCACGTACTCCCTCCTCCTGGCTCAGAAGACTAGCCTCGGCTACATTGAAAAGCACTGCCTCTAATTTCTGAGGCGCAGCCCTATGCATGGTTAGGGTAGTACTCGTGGATCCCGAGCTCCCGCGATGTACATGATGGGTGGCTGCGGGATCTGCGTCAGGGTGTGCACCTTGCTTCAAGAGCGACTTCGGGGACATGAGGTAGGCGTACTAGAACGTAAGGCTAAGGCGGGCCTCGAGGGAGACTTTTGAGCTGAGTGGTTCACAGACTCGGGCTGGAGGCCAGGCTGTGGCCGGCGGCCTGGAGGAAGACCTCCTCGAGCGGTGTTCTCAGCCTCGCGCTTACTCTAGCAGGCTCCTCAGGGCTTTTAGCTCCTCCTCCCTCCTGGATAGCTCCTCCCTCAGCCGCTTATTCTCCTCCTCCAACTCCTTAACTCTGGCTTCGAGCTCGCTCAGCTTCTCTAGCTTAGCCTTCAACTCCTCCTCCCGGGAGTCCAGCTCCGCCTTTCTGGCTTCAAGCTTCTCCCTGAGCTCACTCAGCATATCCTCCTTGACTACCAGGGACCTGTGGTAGCCCACTAGCTCCTTCTCCTTCTCGAGGAGCCTCTTCTCCCAGTCCCTCAGCCTAGCCTCCTCTTCCTCGAGCCTCCTCTTGAGTGGCTTGAGCTCCTCCTCTAACGCCGCCCTTTCCTTAGCGACTCTCTCCTCAAGCTCCCTGAGCTTAGCCTCCCTCTCCTCAAGCTCCCTCTTAAGGGCCTCGTACCTGCTGAGCATCTTGGTTAGCCTGGCCTCCCTCTCGCTCAGCTCCCTCTCCCACTCAGCTAATTTCTCCAGCTTCTCGCTGTACGCCCGCTCCCTCTCCTTGAGCTCCTCCTCCCAGCTCTTCAGCCTAGCCTCCCACTCCCTAAGCCTAGCCTCCCTCTCCTCAATCTCCTTTTCCCGCTCGCCCAGCTCTGACCTGGCCTGCCTTATCCGCTCACTCTCCGCGGCTAGCGATGCCCTGAGCTCCTTAAGCTCGGCCTCCCTCTCAGCCGCCTTCTCGAGCTTCTCCTCGAGGTCCTTGAGCAGGCTGAGCGCGTCCTGGCGTAGCCCCTCCACGATCTCCCTCTGCTCACCCCTGAGCTTCTCCAGCGACTCCTCAACGAAGCCCTTCACGCCGCCTATCAGCTTCGCCTCCTCAGCTGCCACCTCCTCGAGCCTCTCCCTGAGCTCGCCAGCCACCTCCTTTAGATCCTCGACGATCATCGCCTTAGCGTCTAGGGAGCTCGCCAGCTCGGCCAGCCTCTGCCCAACGTCGACCAGCTTCAGCTCCCTCTCCTTGAGCTCCTCCTCCCAGCTCTTCAGCCTAGCCTCCCACTCCCTAAGCCTAGCCTCCCTCTCCTCAATCTCCTTGAGCTGCGTGCCTATGGACTCTATCTTGACTGAGAGCTCCGCGTACTCATCTATCAGCTTGACGTACTTCTCTGCGGCCTCCCGGAGCTCCTCAATGCTCCTCCTCAGCCTCTCCTCCCTGCTGCTCTCCCTCTCCTCGAACTCCTTTAAGATGCTCGCCAGGTTGCTCATGGCCTCCCTGGCAGCCTGCAGCATGGAGGGGACCTGGCTTAAGTCAGTGAGGCCGCGGGAGAGAGCCTCGTGTGCCTCGCTCAGCTTGGCTATCATCTCCTCCAGCTTGCCGCTCACCTCTGAGAACCTAGTCACCGCTCCCTCGAGCTTCTCCCTGGACTCCTCGATCTCGCCCCGCTGCCTGCGCAGCAAGTCCACCAGGTCTGCTAGGATGGATCTCTGCTCATCCAGGAGGGACACCAGCTGCACCTGGAGCCCCTTCATCAAATCCGCCATCCTAGACCTCAGGGCCTCCACGTGCTTGGATAGGGCCTCCTCAACCTCCCGGCTGTACTGCTCAATCCTGTCAATGAGCTCCTCAACAGCTGGCTCACGCCTCCTCCTGAACATACCGCTTACCTGTGCTATAGGCGCCAGCTTAATCTTAAAACCGTATCGTGTGGATACCGCCGAGAGGCCAGCGCCCTCATACGTGCTAGGTCTTCCTCATGTTCAGCGATAGCTCCCCGATCAGCAGCTTCACCTCTTTAATCCCGGCTGCCAGGTTCTCCTCCAGCCTCCTGATCCTCATGTCCAGCTCGTACACCAGCTTGCTGAGGTCGGAGACCCGCGACTTGAGCTCGTACACCTCCCCCCTGAGATCCGAGATCTCCCCCATCACGATGGCTGTCCTCTCCCTACTCTCCAGCCTAGACGCCTGCACCTCCTGTGACGCCTCCGCTACCCTGTCGTTCAGCTCGCGTAGCTTGCGGTCAACCCCCTCGAGGCCCAGGTCCAGGGCGGCCTTGACGCTCTTGTCGAGCCTGCTCATGAAGTCCTCGAACATCTCGTTGAGCTCCTCCACGTGCTTAGCCAGCTTCTTCCTCTCCTCGTCTAATAGCTCCTTATTCGCCTCCAGCAGGTGGGCCAGCTTGACGCTCTCCTCTCTGAGCACCTTAACCTGCTCGCTGAGAGTCTCTAGGGTCAGCTTTAAGGCGTGAACTCCATCGCTCAGCCTCCTAACTCCCACCGCCAGCGCTGGGAGCAGCTCCTCCTCAAGCTCGATGAACTCGACCTCGTTTCCCATGTTCCCGGGTTAAGGTAGCCCATTACACATATATTTGAACCGTATGAAAAAGGGGCTCGGCCCGTGATGCTACAGGCCGAAGTCCTCCTCCCCGGCCTCAGCGCTCTCTACCTCCCCGGCGCCCTCTATCTCCCTCGAGAGCTTCAGCTCCAGCGCTATTAGCAGCGCGCCCCCCGCCGAGATGGCGAGCCCCATCCAGAGGAAGAAGTTGCGGGCATGGGGGTTCGGCGCCACCCAGGGGTATCCCCCCAGCCTGTAGACGTAGTCGCCTACGCTGATCGTTATCGGAGTCCAGTACATGATGAGGATGGCCACGATGGCCGCTATCACAGCTATCGATCTAACGCGCATGCAACCACCTCAGGCGGGTCAGCTCGTCGCGAGGCGATCACTCTTCACACACCCTGGGACGGCCTCTTCATCCCCGCGAGAGCTGGAGGTCACCATATTAAAGGTTTGTTGTCCGCGCTACGTGAATACTTTCGATATACTCTCAATACCTGGAACCTTTTTCTCCTAACGCCTAGCCTCCCCGCTGGGAGAACATGTGCGGGGTGTTCATAGATCGCGAGAAGCTCTCCAGCAGGTACGTGCCCTCCCAGCTCCCCCACCGGGATGCCCAGCTGCGGACGCTGGAGGAGCTACTGAGCGATGTGGTGGGGGGAGAGGCTGAGACTCCTCGAGTGATCCAGCTGGTCGGCCCCACGGGCACTGGGAAGACCTCCAGCGTCTACCTGCTGCACAGGAGGTTGACGGCTAGGGGCGGAGAACACTTATTCATCTACCTGAACCTCAGGATTGAGGGCTCTACACCCTTCCTGCTCTTCTCAACCCTCTACGAGCGCCTGACAGGCCACCCAGCCTCCAGGAGCTTGAGTGCTCAGGAAGTGCTCAGGAAGTTCCTGCGCGCGCTGAGGGAGAGGCGGAAGCCAGCTCTGATCGTGCTCGACGAGGTGGAGTACCACGCCAAGGGCTCACTGAGCAGCGTGATCTACACCCTGACGAGGCTGCAGGAGATGGAGGTTGACGCGCTGCAGGTAGCTACGCTCTTCGTCGCTAGGAGCCTGAGCTGGCTTAAGCTCCTCGACCCAGCTGAGAGGTCGTCGCTAGGCAATATAGTGATAAGCTACCCTCCCTACACTAGGGAGCAGCTGTTCGACATACTCCTCTACAGGGCCTCAGAGGCCTTCAGGGACGGCGCGGTGGGTGAGGATATAGTGCAGTGGCTCGCTGACTACACGTACACCTACATGGCCAGCGACGTCAGGAGGGCCCTGGATACTCTGTTCTACGCGGGAATCCTGGCTGAGCAGGAGGGCTCGAGCAAGGTGATGCTGGATCACGTGTTAAAGGCTCTCAGGAACCTCGATGCATTCATAGCCCCCGCGGATGTCCAGCGCCTAAGCCCCTATGAGCAGGCAGTGCTGTACTCGGCGCTGAAGCTCATGGAGTTCTCCTCCAAGCCCTACGTCAGGCTGAGCGAGCTGTGGGAGAAGTTCCTCGTGGTCATAGAGCAGGTGGGGCTTGACGCGCTGAAGCTGGAGGAGTTCGAGGACATCGTCCAGAGGCTGGTGGACATGGGGGCCCTCCTCACCGAGGGGCCGGCCAGGATAGCGCCAGCCCCCTCGATAAACCTCGAGGTGGTTGAGGCGTCGCTGAAAAGCCTGCGTTACAGTTATCCATGGGAGCTGGCGGGAGACGCGGATGCTAGTGGTCGACTATAGGGAGAGAGGCAGCAGGGTCGTGAGGGAGCTGGAGAGGCTCGGCGCCCCCCTCAAGTTCGAGAAATTGGATGTGGGCGATTACCTGGTGAGCACAGATACGTGCATCGAGAGGAAGACCTGCAATGACTTCCTGTCATCCATAGTCGATAAGAGGCTGTTTGAGCAGGCGCGGTACATGCGGCAGGCGTACGCCAAGCCCATCCTGGTTGTGGAGGGAGACTTCGAGAGGACCCTCCTGTATAGGCGCTTTAACTACCCCCAGGTCTACGGCGCCCTAGCCGCACTCCTCGACATGGGGGTTCATGTGTTGAGGACTCAGTCCGCTGTCGAGACCGCCTACACCATATTCTACCTCTACAAGAGGAGCGTGGAGAGGAGGGATAGGAGGTACCTGCCTCCAGCTAAGATTAAGGTTGTTAAGAGCAATAAGAGCCTGGAGGTGGTGCAGCTGAACTTGATAGCAACCATACCGGGCTTGAGCTACGAGCTGGCGCACAGGATATTGATGCACTTCAAGACGCCGAGGCGCTTCTTCAAGGCCTCCCCAGCCGAGCTGAGGAGGGTCAAGGGGCTCGGCAGCTCGAGGATTGCGAGGATAGTGGAGGTCCTCGATACGATATATCCCCCCCTAGCTATGGGCTCTGAGGAGGGCGATGGGAGTGAGTGAGGCAATAGGCATAGCTGGCTTAGCGTTGATAGTCGTGGCGTGGGCGATCTCGCTCAAGAACCCGCCGCCGCTCAGGCTCTCGATCCTCTACTCAGCTGGATCCGCCCTCCTGACCCTATATGCGCTGCTTAGCTTCGATATAGTGTTCATACTCCTCAACTCCCTAGCCCTGGCCTTCTCACTAGCTAGCGCCGCCCTGAGGATCCGGAGGGAGAGAGGCCGCAGGCTTTAAGCCGCTACCTAGAGTATTGAGCGGCGATAGTCGATGTGCACGGGAGTACGATGCTCTGAGGAGCACGGCCTCTACGAGCCTGGGGAGGACACGATGCTCCTCGCGAGGGGCGTGGAGCTGATAGCCCCCCTAAGCGGCGCCTCTTGCGAGATCGGCTGTGGGAGCGGCCTCATCACGCTCACACTGTCCACTCATGGGGAGAAGGTGGTGGCCACCGATTTGAGCTACAGGGCAGTCGCCACAACCTGGGCTAAGGCTAGGAGGAGGGGGGTTGACTGGAAGGTCGATGTTGTGTGCTGTGATAGGCTTGAAGCCCTTAGAGAGGGAGAGCTATTCAAGCTAATAGCCTTCAACCCTCCCTACCTTCCATTGGAGGAGGAGGACATTAGGTGGAGTGGCGGCGCTGAGGGCATCGAAGTACCCCTCAGCTTTCTCGAGTCAGCGCTTAAGCGGTTAGCCGCCGACGGCATAGTGCTCTTCCTGCTTAGCAGCCTCTCAAACTGGCGAAAAGCCCTGCAGAGAGCCAGATCTCTAGGGCTGGTGGTGAGCATCCTGAGAGCGGAGGGCGTAGGCCTCTACGAGGATTTACTCCTGGTATTAGCCGCGAGGCGGCCGGCGCCTAAAGCTAAACTTTAAACCCCGCTTTGAGCGGGGAGAGGGGGCTCCAAGAAATGATAATGCCGAAGGAGTATTTCGTGACGAGCGGGAGGGGCATTAGCAGAGTCTCGTCTCTAAACGCCCTCGACCTGGCGCTGTGGGAGGCGAGGATTGGACACCTGAACCTAGTGCCGGTGACCTCGATAATCCCGCCCAACGCCGTCGAGAGGAGCTACGTTGAGCTCCCCCCTGGAGCCGTGACGTTCGCTGTGATGGCCATTGAACAGGGCGAGGGGGGTGAGGTCATAAGCGCTGGGATAGTGTGGGCTGAGGGGAGGCCTCACGGCTACGTGCTGGAGGCCTGCGGGAAGGTAGGCAGGAGGGAGCTGGAGGAGAGGCTACGGGCGATGGCTGCTGAGGTCGAGAGATACTCCGCCGTCACGTTCTCCGGCGAGTGGAGGATGAGGGTCGAGAGCATAGAAGTGCCGGCTGGCGCGTACGGGGCCGTCGTGGTAGCTCTGGTCCTCGTGTAGCTCAACTCTTTAAGCGTGTTAAGCCTATCCTCACTCTGTACCCCTCTATCTCCCAGTCCCTAACTAGCTCGCCCTTGACGTCCTCAGCCCTGTTCACTAGCCTCAGGCTCCTGGCCCTAACTTCATTGGCTATGTAATCAGCTCTCTCCTCCAGTGCCTTCCTGATCTCCTCGGGCGCGTATACCTCCACCTCCACGAAGGCCTCGACGGGCATCTCCATAATCTTACGCATGAACTGTATCCTCCTCAGGACATCCCTCGCTAGCCCCTCAGCCCGCTCCTCAGCCCCCATCCTCACGTCGAGGACCACTAACCCCTTCTCAAACTCCTCAGCTACTAGCCCCTCGACCCACTCCTCCTCGAACTCCACCATCTCGCGCTTCAGCCTGTAGACTCTCCCCTCAGGCGACTTGAGCAGCGCCTCGCCCCGCTCCTCGAGCTCTCGCCTGAGCTCATAGGCATCACAGCTCTCTATCAGCTTAGCAACTGCGGACGCCTCCCCCCTGAAGGCTGGCCCCAGGGCCCTGTAGACGGGCTTTGCGACTAGCTTCACTAGGCGTGTCTTGTGTGATGGGGGGAGAACCTCCACTCTCCTGACGTTGGCCTGTGACTGCAGCACTCCTACAAGCCTCTTAACAGCGCCCTCAACCCCCTCGTCGTCTGTTACCACGTAGAGGGCTGGGAGGGGCACCCTCAGCTTGACCCCCGCCTTCATCCTGGCTGCAGCTGCCCGCTCCACCAGCCTCCTCACGATCTCCATGTCCTCCTCAAGCCCCTCGTCGATGAGCTCCTCCCTGGCATCCGGCCAGGGGAGCATGTGCACGCTCTCGGGCTCATCCTCGCTGACCCTGAAGGACTCGAGGTATATCCTCTCCGTGACGAAGGGTATTATGGGGGCGGCCAGCACGAGGAACCTCCTCAGCGCGTGGTAGAGGGCCACGTACGCCGCCAGCTTGTCCGGATCGTCTCCCTCAACCCACACCCTGGGCCTAACCAGCCTTATGTACCACCTGCTGACGTCCTCGACTATGAAGTTGCGTAAAGCCCTAGCAGCCCTGTGGACCTCGTAGCTCTCCATCCACTTGGTCACGTCGCGCGTCAGCCTCTCCACCCTGGAGATCAGCCACCTATCCTCGGGGCGCATCCTCTCCAGGTACTCCTCCAGCGGGTGCGCCGATGGGTCGAACTTGTCCAGGCTCATGTACAGTGAGGCGAACACGTAGACGTTCCAGAGGATGTTCAGGTCATCGTAGACCTCGGCCAGCCCCCTCCACGAGAACTTGAGGTCCTCCCACGCGGTGTTCCTCAGCACGTACCACCTGAGGACGTCCCTCCCACCCCTCTCGAATTCGAGGACCTGGTGTGGGGCCACGTAGTTGCCCAGCGACTTGTGCATCTCCCTACCCCTCTCGTCGAGGGCGAAGCCGTGCATCAGCACGGCCCTGTATGGCACGCGGCCAAACGCTATGATGCCGCAGCGGAGGAGCGAGAAGAACCAGCCAGCGATCTGGTCATGGCCCTCAATTATCACATCAACAGGCTCCAGCCTCTCGTACTCCTCCCTCCTGAGCGGGTAGCCGAGCGACGCGTAGAACGCCACGCCCGAGTCAAGCCACACATCTAGGACGTCCTCAACCCTCCTCATCACTCCTCCACACTTGGGGCACTTCAGGGTCACCCTGTCTATCCAGGGCCTATGGAGGTCGCGCAGCTCTAGCCTCCTCCCAGCCAGCTCCTCGAGCTCGGCTAGGGAGCCCACCACCACTCTATGCCCACATGAGGAGCAGACCCATATTGGGGCTGGGGTGCCCCAGTACCTCTGCCTGGAGATCACCCAGTCCCTCAGGCCCTCGAGCCAGTTCTTGAAGCGCGCGTAGCCAGCCCACTCGGGTATCCACCTCACCCTGGCGGCCTCCTCCAAGAACTTCTCCTTTAGGTGGGAGATCCTGATGTACCACTGGGGGGTGGCCCTTAGTATCAGGGGGGTCTTACACCTCCAGCACACCGGGTACCTGTGGCTTATCACGCCCTCGTGGAAGAGGAGGCCCTTCCTCCTCAAGTCCTCTAGTATCTCCCCATTAGCCTCCCTGACGGGCTTGCCCGCGTACTTGCCCGCATCCCGCGTGAAGACCCCCCTGTCATCCACTGGGGCTACCACCGGCAGGCCGTACTGGCGGCCCACCTCGAAGTCCTCCTCACCGTGCCCCGGGGCGCAGTGGACTAGGCCCGTGCCCTCCTCAGCGCTCACGTACTCACTCGAGAGGACCACCCTGTGGTAGCTGGCGAGCTTCTTCTGCACCTCCACCTCTTCCTCGAGCGGGTGAATGTACTCCAGGCCCTCCAGGTCCTTGCCCTTCACGCGGGCCAGCACCCTGTAGCTGCAGATCCCAGCCTCAGCCATCACCGCCTCGAGCCTGGAACTCGCTATCAGTAGCTTCTCGCCGTTCACCTCGACCCACACGTACTCGAGCTCGGGGTGGGCCATCACTGCCACGTTGGCGGGGAGGGTCCAGGGCGTGGTGGTCCACACCAGCAGGTACTCCCCGCTCCTCCCCTTAACTGGGAACTTGACGTAGATTGAGGGGTCAGTTATCGTCCTGTACTCACTGACCTCATAGTCGGCTAGCGTGGTCTCGCAGCGGGGGCACCAGTGCACCACCTTAACCCCCCTCTCCAGGAGCCCGAGCTCGTCAGCCCTCTTAACCAGCCACCAGGCCGCCTGCATGTACGCCGGATCCAGGGTCAAGTAGGGCTCATCCCACTTCAAGGAGACGCCGAAGTCCTCGAAGTGCCTGGTCATGGACTCCACGTTCCTAAGGGCGAACTCCTTACACTTCTCAACGAACTTCTCGACCCCGAACTCCTCTATCTCCTTCTTAGTCGAGAAGCCCAGCTGCTGCTCAACCTTCACCTCGATGGGCAGGCCGTGACAGTCATAGCCGGGCTTATCGTGGACGTAGCGGCCCCTAGCCCTCCAGAACCTCACAATAGCGTCCTTGAGTATCTTATTCCAGAGAGTCCCTATGTGGGGGGTGTCTGAGGAGGGGTAGGGGGGCCCGTCGAGGAAGTAGAACTTGGGCTTCCCCCTCAACTTACTCCTAATCTTCTCGTAGATCCTCCTATCCCTCCAGTACCGTAGGATCTCCGGCTCCAGCTCCCTCGGCTTATACCCCTGCCTTAGAGATCTCACGTGGCCCATAACGGCACCCCTAGCTAACCCTTGCTCTACGCCCCACCTCTCAGGAGCCGAAGGCGGGCGTGCCACGGATAATAGGGCTCACCACCCCAACCTCGCCGCTGCCCAATATAAATTTGACCATCGCCAGCCGTAGGCTGGCGAAGCTGGAGAAAAGCTTTAAGGCTCTGAGCCGCCGCTCTACCGGGCCGGTA
>QMRZ01000020.1 GCA_003649495.1 Thermoprotei archaeon
AGAACATCCTCCACTTGAAGAGTCCCACGACTACGCGCTGGGTATCGTGGAGCGCGCAGCTGAAGTACGTGTTGAAGGTCATACCCACCAGCAGGTAGGAGACCACGTCTGTGCTATACTCGCCGATCATGCTGGAAGTCCTCGTGGGGAAGATGAATGTAAAGTATACCTACGCCAGGGCTCCAACTACCAGGTTAATCGCTTCGAAAGGGAAGGCCCAGATGAAGTACTCAGTCCTGCTGTACGTCACCACTCTGCCAGCGACTGAGTACTTCATCTGCCCTCATCTAGCAGGAGGGCAGATGCCCCCCCACCACTCTGCCCTCCTGCTACGACCTGCGGGGACTGCCCCCCGGAGGCCGCCCTGAGAGCCCTAGACTGGGTTGCATCCCTCCAGTACACTGGGTGTGACGCTCTAGCTCTCGGCGGGATCGTTAGCTATGGTGGGGATGTTCACGGGGAGATAGCCTCTTGGGGGACGGGCGCGGCGCTCCTAGCCTTTTACAGGGCAGCGGAGATCCTAGAAGAATCCTAGTGACGCTGGCTAAGGCGGCTCGAAAAACAACTCCGTGGGGAGGGGCCTTACTAGCTAACCTTTAAGCCTTGTTTTCACAATCTCCAGTGGATGATGAATGACTTCAATGCAGAGATGTGAAGAGTGGTGACACGGCTGATCACCTCCACGAATGTGTGTGGCTTCCTTGCTTAACGCTGTTGCACAACGTCTGGAGCTGCGGAGGTGGGGTTTCACCTTAGAGCGATAAAGCTTTGGGTGGGGTCGCCCAGGTTAACCGCGTAGGTGACCTAATGCCAGCTATAGTCAGGGAGGTGGTGCTCGAGAACTTCATGTCCTACAAGTATGCGAGAATCCCCCTAGCTCCTGGTGTCAATATAATAACTGGCCCTAACGGGTCAGGCAAGTCGAGCATCCTCCTGGGGATGGCGGTAGCTCTCGGCCAGACGTACACCGAGAGGGGGAGGAGGCTGAGCGACTTGATTAGGAGGGGGGAGGAAGTGGCTAGGGTCACAGTAGTGCTTGACAATAGGCCGGTAGGAGGGAGGAGGCCACTCCCCTGGTTTAGAGGTGATGAGGTCTTCTTCTCGAGGTACTTGAGGTCTGATGGCCAGTATTGGCACGAGGTGAATGGGAGGCTGGTCTCTAAAACGGAGGTGCGCAGGTACTTGGCTAGGGTGGGGCTGGACCCGGATAACATGCTCATCATCATGCATCAGAACATGGTGGAGGAGTTCGCCTTCCTATCGCCCCAGGAGAGGCTGAGGATCGTGGAGGCCGCAGTCGGTCTCAAGGGCTACAGGGAAAGGATAGTCTCAGCTAGGAGGATGCTGGAGGAGGGAGCGAGGGAGGCAGCCAAGGTAGAGGAGGCGCTGAGGAAGGCGCGGGAGGTGCTCGAGTACTGGAGCGAGGTCTATGGGAGATACAGGAGGAGGAGGGAGCTTGAGGCCAGGATGGAGTTCCTCAAGAGGGAGCTGGCGTGGGCCCGCGTCCGCGACGCGCGTCTCGAGCTGGAGGAGGCGGAGAGGGAGCTCAGGAGGCTCGAGGCCGAGCTTAGAAGCCTTGAGGAGGAGCTGAGAGCTCTCAGAGTTAGGGAGGATGGCCTGCGTAAGAGCGTGGAAGGCGTCGAGGCTAAGTTGCTGGAAGGCGGGATGGGAGTGGCTGAGGGCTTAGAGGAGCTCAGGAGGCTGTGGGAGGAGCTGGTAGATGTGGTCTCAGCCGCCAGGGTCAGGGAGTTTGAGAGAAGCCTGCTCAGAGGCGAGCTAGAGGCGGTTAAAGCCAAGGTGCGTAAGCTGGGTAGGAAGGTTAGGGCGCTAGCCGCCAAGGCCGAGGAGCTGGGAGAGGAAGTATCGACGTCGAGGGCTGTTGAGGAGGTAGAGGAGGAGATTAGAGCTCTCGAGCTAGAGCTGGCTAGCCTCGGGGGCATTCCCCCCAACGTTGAGGAGGCCTATGCAAAGTATGTGGAGGCTTACCGCGAGCTTGAGAGGAGAGCTGAGGAGCTTGAGGCTAATAGGAGGAGGCTGATGGAGGAGCTGGAGAGGAGGATAGCGCTGTGGAGGGAGAGGGTGGAGGCGGTGATAGCGGACGTCGACGAGGCTTATAGGCGCATGTTGGAGAGGCTGGGTGCTAGAGGGGGGGTTAGGCTAGTGAATGCCAGTAAGGTAGAGGAGGCGGGCATCGAGCTGATAGTGGGGTTCGGTGGTGCAAGCCCAGTACCTCTAGATCCCTACGCTCACAGTGGGGGCGAGCGGACAGCCGCGATAATGTGCTTCTTCCTGGCCCTACAGGCTCACGTAAAGTCCCCGCTCAGGGCAATAGATGAATTCGATGTCCACATGGATCCCCGTAACCGGGACGTGGTTCTAGAGATGATATTCGAGATGGCGGCCTCTGACGCGGGTGCCCAGTACGTTGTCATAACGCCTGGCCCCCTGACACATCTTCCCAATGGCGCTAACGTCATTGTAGTACAGAAAGTTAGGGGGCGCTCTGTAGCCCTCATGACGAGGCACGCTCCCCGCTGACGTGGAAGCCATGGGTAGCTGCCAGGTGGAGGGATATAAATAAGGCTGGAGTCGCCGTAGATGAATAGAGTGTCGGTTGGCGGGGTTATGGCATGGTGAGGGCTATTATTGATTGTCTTCCACGAGTACACGGCTCCGAGGTGGGAGTTAGCAGCCATCACGCTGGGAGCTCAGTGGAGGAGGTGCTGTGGCTTGAGGAGGGTGGAGGCTAGGCTGAGGGAGCTTCTAGAGGAGGTGCTTGAGACTCTAAGAGCTTCGCCCGATCCCTTTAAGGTGAGGGTGAGAGAGATACTTGACGAGCTCTCCGCGCTCCTGCCCAGGGCTGGGCTTGAGGAGATGCCCTTAGACGCTGAAATCCTGTTCAGGCTGGCGGAGGTTGTGAAGAGACAGGGAGAGTGGATCATGGGAGAGGCGGGGGCAATGGCCTTGGGTAGACTATTTGCCCTCCTGAAGGTCAAACTGCTGGATAACCGCGAGCTAGCACTGCAGCTACTGGAGTCCTGGCGGCCAATAGTCGAGCTGGAGCAGATAACGTTCACCGAGATTATGAGAGCGCTCGACTACTTGAGCAGGAGGAGGCCGCGCGCCCTGATTACGGAGGAGGGCTGGGAGCTGAGGGCTATATCGAGGGAGGAGATGGCGGCTCTCGGCATCCTCTCAGAGCGCCAGCTTGGCGAGCTTCTAAGCAGAGTCCGGCGTAGGCTACTTCGCCTACTCTCAGCTAGGGGCGTGGTGAGGTACGGGGAAGCGATTAGGGGCGATGATAGGTATGAGACTTACCTAAATGCATATGCCCTATCTCACCTAGCTTCCCTGGGCGAGTTCGAGATAGTATACGATCCCCTGGAGGATGAGTACTACGTGACTAGGGGGACGGAGGAAGGCGAACCTGTGTCAATAGTTGTTCCACTGAAGCTGGTGGAGAGCGATGCCGGCTAGAGTGCCCTCGGCGAAGCTAAGGAAGGCGGCGAGGCTCCTCCTGTACAGGAGCAGGTCCAAGCCAGGAGTTAAGGGGTGGGAGCTTGCCAGGGCGCTAGGCAGGGATTACCTAGAGGTCATTAAGGCACTGAATAATACGCTGGAGGTCTTAGGGCTTGAGGTCGTGGCGGTCGACGAGGAAGGTCGTAGGTTGAGTCTAGAGGGAGACTTGAGGAGAGCCCTCTTCCTAGTCCTGTTGAAGGAGCCTCCCTCGATCCAGGAGGCTAAGACCGTTGGCTGGAGGATAGACGACTTAGCCGTGCTAGCCGCTTCCCTCCTCTACTTGATGGCCAGGGGCGGCAGGGCTCCACGTAGCGACTTGATGAGTGTGTTGAAGTCGAGGTTCAGATATCCGCGGCTAAGCTACGTTGTGGAGAGGCTGCTCAGACTGGGCTACCTGGAGGAGGAGGGCGACCAGATAACCATAGGCTGGAGGTCTAGAGTAGAGATCGACCTGGAGAAGCTCGTGGGAGTGGAGTTAGAGCCTAGGGGGGAGAGCCAGCTCCGGTGAGGCGGGCTCTGAGCTTCTCCCTCCTCTTAGCCCAGAGCAGCCTTAGGAGAGAATCGCGACCCCCGCTGTAGCCTGAGAGGAGCTTCCCTATCTCCCCGAAGCTGAAGCCAGCCGCCCTAGCCAGGACTGCCGCCTCCCTATATCTCTGGAAGAGCCTCACGCTAGCCCAGAAGTTCCTACAGCCCCTCCCCCTCCTAGACTTCAGGCACCTGCTTGCCCTTACAGCCATCTCATCCTCCGCCACCGTGTCAAAGGCTAGCGCATCTGAACCGCAGTAGGGGCAGAACGTGCCTGGGTTGACCTCTGTGAGGGGGAGCTCGAACACTGCTCCACACTCCGTGCAGCAAAATGAGGCGAAGGACTGGAGGAGCTTCACCTTGAAGAGGACGTATGACACCAGCTCCCTCCTCTCAGGCGCTGCAGGCTCTAGGCCAGCCCTCAACGATCTAACAGCCTCCAGAGTGAGGGGTGAGGGCCCCTTGGAAGCCGCTACCCTCAGCTCGCCCCTCCTCAGCATCGCTACTACCCTCAGCGCGCCCTCGACATCCATGTCCCTGTACATTACCTCCTTTAGGGCCTCAGTATACGCTGGAGTTCCCTTTAGAGCCGCTGCCAGCCTATCCACATCGCCGGCGGTGAGCCTAGCCCCCGGCGCTATAACCCCCATTCTCCTGGCCACCTGCTGCAACCTCCACCTAAATGCCCTGCTATCCTCCACAGCGGCCCTGATGTACCTCATGAATTCCTCCTCGGTGACTCTGGTCAGCATCTCAGCGATATCCGCCGCCTCCAGCCCCTCGCACCTGATAACTATTCTGTAGGGCTTCTCGGAGGCGTAGGCTGGGATTCCTAGGCGCCTAGCAGCCCTGTACGAGAGGTACTTGCCCAGGGCCCTATTAACCCTATTGCCGAAGTGGGCATGGACTACCACTACATCGCCAGCGTCCTCGACTACTATGAGGTCGTCGCTGGGCACTGGGAGCCCCCTGCTAACCATATCGTATACAGGCTTGAACGCCTTCTCCACAACCCTAGGATCCACCCCATAGGCCTTGGCTATCCTCCTAGCCGCCTCGCGGAGCGGCGTGCCGCGCCTAGCCTCCTCAGCTGCTAGGCCCCTAAGCCTGCCCACCTCCTGAGCAACCTCCAGCGGCACGGGTATCTCCTCCCCAACCCAGCTTGGAACCGCGCTCTCGTAGTCATCAGCTGGAGAGACGTAGACTACCTCCTCTGTTAGAGCTACAACCTCCCAGGGCCTGCCAGCCATTATGAACCTGGCTCCAGGCTCGCAGTACTCCGAGACAAAGTAGTCGTCCAGTAGCCCGACCAGGTCGCCGCTCCCCCTCTCCACCACGTAGTACTGCCTCACCTCAGGTATGGTCGATAAGGTGCCGTAGAAGTAGTCGTAGGACCTCCTGCCTCCCGGCCTCAGGCGGTTCTCAGAGATGCGTAACAGCCCGAGCTCCTCCATGAACTTGGCGACTTGCACGAGCTCATCAAAGCTCAGGTCTCTGAAGGGCTCAGCCCTCCTGGCCAGCTCGTAGAAATCCTCAAGGCTGCCGCCCCAGGCTATCGCATACCCCACCAGCTCGTGGGCTAGGACGTCGAGGGGCTTCTGCGGAGGTCTGGAGGGCTCCACCAGCCCCTTCCCCAGCCTGTGCTTCAGGACTATGCTCTCAAGTGCATCATCGCTAGAGCCTACCACTATCACGCCCCTGCTCACCCTGCGTAGGGAGTGGCCCGACCTACCCACTCTCTGTATGAGCCTCCTAACCTCCCTCGGGGAGTTGTACTGGATTACGAAGTCCACATGTCCAATATCTATCCCAAGCTCCATCGATGAGGTGCACACTACGCCCCTTATCTCCCCCCTCCTGAGCATCTCCTCAACCCTCACTCTCTCCGGCTGAGAGAGGCTGCCGTGATGCACGTAGATGGGGAACTTCTCATCCCAAAGCTTAAACCGGCTGGCTAGCATCTCTGCCGTAGGCCTAGTGTTGGAGAATATCAGGGTCGACCTATAGCGCTCAACTAGACCCTTTATGAACCTCAGCCTCGCCGCTACCTCAGGGGATACGAGGAGAGCCTGAGCTAGCTTCACATCACCCACGTTGACATCCGGCCACGCCACGGCCACCTCTATCCGCTTATGGGCTGGGACGTAGACCACCCTACACTTCCTCCCAGCCCCCACCAGTAGCCTAGCCACTTCTTCCGGGTTCCCGACCGTGGCTGAGAGCCCTATCACCTGAGGATCCCGGCCAGCTAGCCTCCTCACCTTCTCCATCAGAAGACTCAGCTGAGCGCCCCTCTTGCTGTCAGCCACCTCATGGACCTCATCCACTATCACCCACCTGAGAGCCCTGAGGTGTTCTCTCAGCCTCCTGCCGACTATGAGTAGTTGGAGGGTCTCCGGCGTGGTGACCATGATGTCCGGCGGCGCGAGGGCCTGCAGCCTTCTCTCTGAGCGGCTAGTATCGCCGTGCCGGACCGCTATCCTCAGCCCCAGCCTCAAGGCCCACCACTCCAGCCTTGAGAGTATGTCCCTGTTAAGCGTCCTTAGAGGAGTCACGTAGAGCAGCTTAATGCCGGGCTCACTCACTCTTAGCATCATGGAGAGGATGGGGAGGAAGGCAGCCTCAGTCTTCCCGCTGCCTGTAGGGGCCGCTATAAGCACGTTCTCCCCCGATAGTATGAGGGGGATCGCCTCCTTCTGCGGGGGGGTGGGCTCTCCGAAGCCTCTCTCCTTCCACAGCTTCCTGACCAGGGGGTGTAGTAGCTCAATCACACTGGACATGCAATGCCAAGTTAAGTGCGGGCCCCCTTATATCAGGGTTAGGCTCGGGGAGCGCTGCTTGAGGTGCATTTTTTAGCGTACGGGCTCAGTAGAGCTGGTGGGCGTGTGCCTCTCGCGATAAAGGTCTTCGAGGTGGTTGAGCCGCTTAGCCTGGAGGAGCTGGCCTTAAGGCTGAGGGGCTATGGGGTCCTAGAGGTAGAGGAGGTCGAGGGGAGGGAGTACGAGATCGGCTTTAGAGTTGAGGATCTCGAGATTCGTGAGGGGGAGCTGAGAGGAGTATTTGAGGAGAGCTTCATAGCATCGCTCTCATATCGCGGTGAGGAGGTGAGAGTCCCAGTCTCTGTGCAGACAGACTTCAGGTTCGTAGAGAGGGGTGATAGGACCTTCCTGGCTGTTGCAGCTAAGAAGGCTAGAGCTAACAGGGTGGCGTCCAGGATAGCAGCGGCCGTATCGGCGCGTAAGGGCGCAGTGATTGAGGCCTACCTGCGTGAGGAAGACCTCAGGAGGCTTTACGAGGAGAGGCCAGGCGCGGTGAAAGTGGTGGTGTTTACCGACGTGAGGCTGCCCGACGTTGATAAGCTAACCCTATATGGTGGCCAGCTGGCGGAGTCAGGGCTCTATAATGAGTATCTGAGGCTTGGGAGGGTGTGGTATGCAGTCTTCGAGACTGAGGGCGGATTAGTAGTCGGCGTGGCGAGGAACTGCGTCATCACCTTCTTCTCGAAGATAGATCCAGAGGAGGCCTTCGAGTTCGTGAAGGAGAAAATAATGCCACTAATAGCAGCAGCCGTTAGCCGCTCTTAGCGCAATTCTCCTCAACCCACTCTGCAAATGACTCGAAGACATTAGCTAGGTACACGAGGTCCCCCCTATCCAGCTTCCTCAGGATCTTCTTCACTCCTCTCTCCTCCACCTTCGTGAAGCGTGGATCGAGCCTCAGCACTTTTAAGACTGCTTCTATCAGCTCATCCTTCTCCTGCTGCTCTGAGGACGCCAAGCCCCTCCCCCCTCAGTTGAGGACCCCATGCCTATTTAGGCCTCACGGGCTGTGGCACAGGTGTAGCTCGGGCAAACTTTTTGAGTGGAAGGGGCGTCAATGGCTCGCTTAGTTAGCGAGAGGGTGCAACAATGGCGAGCTTAGCAGTTAAGGAGATGTTATGCGCCCTTAAGATGCAGGCAACAGGCATGTTGGCATGCCTAGCTTCAGCTGAGCTAGCAGTGCTCGCGCCAATAATAGCGGCTGTGGCCTCTCCCCTGATGGCCAGTGTGCCGAGAATAGGTAGCACCCTGGCTAAAGCCAGCTGCCTGGCCGCCGCCTACCTCACGTTCGCAGCACTGCTCGCGCTCACTCTCAAGGTATCAGATGGCCCCCTCCGTGGTACACTCTTCGAGCTTTCCCTCTCCTCAGAGTCCCTCATGCTAGAGCTCTACGTGGATTACCTGGCTCTGCTCCCAGCTCTACTCACGTCGTTCATCGGGGCTCTCGCGTTAACTTACAGCCTGCATTACCTCTCCCCCGCGAATAGGGCCTACGACGTGAGGGGGGGCTTCGACAGGTCGCACATGTTCATTACCCTATTCATAGGCTCCATGGTTGGCGCTCTCTTCTCAGATAACATACTGGGTCTGCTGATATTCTGGGAGCTCACCACTCTCTGCTCCTACGCCCTCATAACTTATAGGCTGGATAAGCCCGAGGCTCTCAGGGCAGGGCTCAAGTGCCTCCTCATGACCCACCTGGGGGGAGTGTGTCTACTGGGCGCTGCACTGGTTCTACACTCCTCCACGGGCACTCTGAGAGTATCCGAGTATGGCTACTCCACAGCCCCCTTAGGGCCCTGGGCCCTAGCTGCGCTACTGCTGCTTGTCATAGGCGTGTTGCCTAAGGCGGTCCAGTACCCCCTACACACCTGGCTCCCTGATGGCGTGGTAGCCCCGACTCCAGCAACCGTGCTCTTCCACGTCTGTGGCTTCCAGCTGGGAGTGTACGTCCTTATACGCTTCCTGTGGAGGCTGCTCAGCTCTCCGGGGGGCGCGTGGAGCTTCGCAATAACTTCCCTGGGAGCGGTAACCCTGCTGGTGGGAGCATTAGCAGGGCTTGTGAGCAGGAACTTGAAGAGGATAATAGCCTATGGGACGATATCCGGGCTGGGCTACATGGTGATGGGGGTGGGGCTGATGACCCCCCTAGGCCTGGCGGCGGCGCTCCTACTAATGACATCTCACGCCCTCTGCTACTCGCTGCTATTCTTCTGCGCGGGCGCCGTGATGTACGCCACCGGTGAGGATGACATCGAGAGGCTTGGAGGCTGCTACCATGACATGCGAGTAACGGCCACGTGTTGCTTCATAGCCTGCTTATCCCTAGCCGCAATGCCCCTAACGCTCGAGTACGTGGGCAAGTACGCGATCTTACAGGCGGTGGTAGACGCCGGGTACCTTCACTTATTCCCCATCGGGGTTTTCGGCTGTCTCCTCAATGCCGCCTTAGGCGCCAGGCTATTCTACACTGTATTCCTCGGCCAGCCACGAGGCAGGCCAGCTGCCAACGATCCCCCGCTCCTCATGATAATACCTATGCTGATCACCTCAGGGCTCATAGTAGTGCTCGGCACATTCCCCTCAGTCCTCCTCAACAACCTAGTACTGCCCAGCCTGCTCCAGCTCGGAGCGGGGGTCAAAGCCCTAGAACTCCTCTCAAACATTAGTGGGAGCTTACCGGCACTAGCAACTGCTGTGGCTGCCCTAGCACTGGCGCTACTCCTCATCCTGTACAGGTTATCGGAAGAGGAGGTTAAGCACGAGGGGGTGGAGGAGGTGGATGAAGTAGTTAAGCCTTTTCTCTGCGGCGAAGATCTGGGCTACGTGGACTCCAAGAGGGGGAGGAGGTTCTACCATCCCTTGTTCAGGGGCGTGAGGCTTGATAGTCTCGTGAGGGTAGCAGACCCTGATAGGCTGTACATGGCCCTCGCCAGGAGTTTCAGTAGAGCATGTAAGGGGGCTCTCAAACTGGATATTCGAGGCGGCTACGGCCCCTCCCTCCTATCCTTTGCGGCAGGTGTGCTGATCCTAGTCGTGGCGGGTGTGCTGCTATGGTACTTGCGCTAGTCTCTACCTCGCTGGCTACGCTCATATCGCTGGTAGCTGTGCATACGCTTGAGCCTAGGAGGGTAGTGCTCGCACTAGTGCTGCACTCATTGACTATAGGGCTGTTAGAGGCGTACTACTGCCTCGGCAAGGAGGCGGGGGAACTGCCTTACGTCGTCCTGAGCCTGTTAATAAGCAGCGTGGTGGTGCCCTACCTGCTGCTAAGGCTGGCACTGGGCATAACGAGCGCCGAGGAGAGGACTCCCGGGTGGGTTACAGTTGCGTCGCTATCCTTGCTCTGCCTCTACGCTTACATAGCAGTATGTCCGCCGGCTGAGCTAGGCAAAGTTGCCCTCTGCGCAGCCTCAGCTGCCGTGCCGCTGCTCATGGTAGCCTCAGGCAGGGACCCGGTGAGAGTGCTCGTAGGCATCAACATGGCTTCTAACTCCCTGCACCCACTCCTCAGTGAGGCGCCCGCCCTGCTCAGCCTCCTCTCCAGCGTTTCAATGCT
This sequence comes from Thermoprotei archaeon, assembly GCA_003649495.1. Classification (GTDB taxonomy): domain Archaea; phylum Thermoproteota; class Thermoprotei; order Thermofilales; family Thermofilaceae; genus B17-G15. The sequence goes on from QMRZ01000020.1 coordinate 10,423, forward strand.
CTTAGCCAACGTGATAGGCGTCTTAGTGGCGTTAAGCGCCTATAGGGAGTACGGCTCGCCTTTAATCGAGGGGTGGGCATGATGGAGGAGTTAGCGCTCTGTCTCTCAGCCCCTCTCGTATCCTCCGCGGCTAGCCTGCTCCTAAGCAGGGCTGGGAAAAGGGGAGTACAGTGGCCCACTCTAGTAGGGGGGAGTGCGCTCAGCCTGCTTGCCTCACTCCTGCTCTTCTCGGCAGTCTCGAGGCACGGCGCCCTGGATGCCCCCGAGCTCTACGTGTACGCGGAGGCGGCGGATGCCCTGGCGGTGGTAGCGGCCAGCATCATAGCCCTCCTAGCGTCAATCTACGAGTGGGGAATGTGTATCGAGGGTAGGCTTCCCGCGGGCGTGTACACGGCGCTCTTCCTCTCACTCCTCTTCTGCAGCATCTACATGGCGCTCGTGCGCGATGCTGTGCTGCTCTTCATACTGGTGGAAGCCCTCATAGGGGTGTCGGTGGCACTGGTAGTCCACTCGCGGGATAGGGCAGCCCCCGAGGTAGCTTTCAGGTATTTAGTGATAACCGCGTTGAGCGCTCTAAGCGTCCTACTCGGCGCCTCGGTGGTAACCCTGGCCACGGGTTCATCAGATGTCGTGGGCCCGTCAGGAGGCGGCGAGGAGGCGCTAGCTCTAGCTGCCATATGCTTCATCATAGGCCTAGGCGCGGATATAGGGTTCTTCCCTCTCCACAGCTGGGTTCCAGACGCGTTCTCGGCTTCAACCTCCACAGTGAATGTGCTTTTCTGCGCTGAGCACATAGCCCTATTCCTGGCTCTATACAAGCTCCTCAGTCCAGCCTCCCATACACGCTACGTCTCCTGGCTCACTATGCTGTTAATCGCCCTGGGCGCCTCATCGATACCTTTCGGCTACCTACTGGCGTACGGGCAGAGGGAGTACATGAGGCTAATGGCCTACTACACAATCAGCGACTACGGGTACCTCCTCCTCTTGCTCGGTGTGGCCCTTGGGGAGCCCGCGCACCTGCCAGCGTGGAGGATGTACCTAGTTAATAGCGCGCTCATGGAGGCTGGGATGCTAGCGTGCCTCGGCATAGCGCTAGCAAGGGAGAAGTGGGGTGGCATGCCCTTTAGGGCTAGGAGGATGTTGGCGCTCTGCTTCGTGATCTGTGCTCTATCCTCGCTTGGCCTCCCCCCGCTAAGCGGCTTCTACGCTAAGCTCCTCCTCTACAAGGCTGTGTATAGCTTCCTTCTCAAGCGCACCGGACTAATAGTAACTGTAGCTTTCATAGTAGCCCTGTTATCCCTCTCTCTAGTGCCGCTCGCGTCTCTCATTAGAGTGTTCCACGACCTTTTAACGAGAGACGTGGAGAAGGGCAGCGAGGCGCTGAAGACCCCGAGAGTGGCAGCACTCATGGTCGCACCCTTGACTACGGCTGGCGCCGCCTTATTACTCGGCCTACAGCCCCAGATCCTACTCCCCGGGTAGGCTCAGCAGCGCTCACTCAGCTACCTTCCTGAGAATATTAAGCGTATCCGAGGGTGGGAGCGGCTAAGCCTCCACGCCGCTCCTATGGAATGCCCACTCGCTCTTCCCCACGTGTAAGCCGAGGCTCACGCTCAGCTGCTCCATAAGCCTCTGGAGGGCGTAGCCGCTCTCGCTTACCAGCTTTATCATCTGGTACCTGACGACGTACACAACTACGGGCCTGCCATCCACCTTGACTATATCTTCCTCCCTAACTATATCGCCGAAGAACTCGACCACAACCCTCGCATCCAGGAAGCGCCCCTCATAGATCTCGGTGCTAGAGCACCGAGTGATTATCTCCTCAACTGGGTGCGCGGCCTCCACTATCCTTAGCCTATCGGATGCCGTGACTGCCTCCTCCCCCTCAATCCTGTTAAAGCCGTACCTCTCCACTAGGAACTCCTCGAGTGAGCGGTAGTCGATGCTCCTAAACACTACGTCACGGAGCACTAGAGTCACTACCTCGTGCCACTTAGGCGTGCTCCCACCTGGGGGCAGTTTTTCTCGCCAGTGTACATAAACTTTAAGGTGGGGGTATAGGCGCGGTCGTGCAGCTTACCCTCTCGATCACCCCTCTCACAGCCATCGGTTCTTCATCCCGCGCCTATATCCCAGCCGTGATGAATGCTAAAAACCTCCTCCGGCACCTCCTTCGGATTCCTAACTGAGGCGGTCGAGCACCACATTTTAAGGCCCTTAACGACATGTATAGTGGTGTGGGACTCGATGAGCGCGGGCTATGGCGACGAGCTGGAAGAGGCTAGAGAGGCTGTCAAGCGCCTGCTAGAGGAGGAGGGTTTTAAGGTAGAGTTCGGCGGTGTCGTCAAGGGAGAGAGCGGCTATGAGTACAAGTTTGACGTCGTGGCGTGGAGGGAGGGCAGGAGGATTTGCCTCGACTTCGCGGGCCCTGAGAAGGGCACGCTGCTCCTCGCCATGGCCAAGGCCCTCGACGTTAAGGACTCGGATTTCCTAATCCTGGTTAAGCGCGCGCCACCGAGGCTCGTCGAGATGCTCAGAGGCTGTAGCAGCTTCAAGGCTATCCCCTACGAGAGGCTGACGGACTTGCTGGAGAGCCTCAGGAGGCACGTAAGGCCTGCTTAGAGCAGGCTGGGCACAGCAGATTATTAAGCACCTCAGCTGTAGTAGCCCGGTGACGGACTTGGGGCTTGACCCCCTGTCACTCCTCAGGGAGCTGACGGGGCGCTTTGGGGTAGCGGGCTTCGAGGATGATGTGAGGGAGTATATCAGGGGGCTCCTAGTCAAGTGGGGCTTTGAAGTCACAACAGACCGCCTAGGGTCCCTGATAGCTAGGGTGCCTGGCGAGGGGCCGAGGGTGATGCTGGTGGCTCACATGGACGAGATAGGCATGGTGGTCCGCTACGTAGATGACAAGGGCTTTGTCTACCTGACCCCGGTGGGCGGCGTGAATCCTCGCACTCTGCCTGGTGCGCGGCTAGTCATCCGAACTTCCGGAGGACTTCTAGAGGGGGTGGTTGGAGAGAAGCCCGTACACCGGATGAAGGAGGAGGAGAGGAGGAAGGCTCCTGAGCTCGAGAATCTATTCATAGACCTCGGGCTTGAGCCGAGGGAAGTCAAGGAGAGGGTGAGGATAGGCGATCCAGTGAGCTTCAAGCCCATGTTCTCTGAGCTGGGGCGTGGCGTAGTGGCGTCAAAGGCCTTAGACGATAGATTGGGCTGCCTCACTCTACTGCTGGTGGCTGAGGAGGTCTCACGCGCCAAGCTTGGCCTAGACCTCTACCTGGTATTCTCGGCCAGGGAGGAGATGGGGCTTGAGGGGGCTAGGACGGCCGCCTACAAGATAGGGGCAGAGGTAGCCGTCGCAGTGGATGTCACACACGCTGGCGATACCCCGGTGCTGGGGGAGAGGGAGGCTCCCGTGAAGCTGGGTGCTGGTCCCGTGATAGCGCGCGGCGCAGCGCTGGATAAGCTGATCTCTGAGGCGCTCGTGAGCGCTGCTGAAGCTGTTGGCGTGAAGTACCAGCTGGAGGCTGGCGGCAGTAGAACCGGGACCGACATAGACGCGGTCCGCCTAGTCAGGGAGGGAGTTAGAGCTGGCCTGGTGAGCCTACCCCTAAGGTACATGCATACGCCCTCCGAGGTGGGCAGCATAAGAGATGCAGAGGGGGCGGCGCGGCTCCTCGTGAGGTTCCTGGAGGATAGGGCGTGGCTACGCCATTGAGCGGAGGAGGGGCTCAACTAACAGCGCGGCCCCTATCCCTATCAGGATAGCTGAGGCCACAAGCTTAACCTTCTGGGGGGAGAGAGCACGGGCTAGCGCCGAGCCAGCTGCTACTGCAAGTCCCATCAGGAGCAGGGCTGCAATGATTAACCCGATCAACACCTCGAGGGGCGCGCCAGTCGACGCAGCTAAGGCTAGAGTGGCGAGGTTAGTCTTGTCACCTAACTCCATGATCCCGACTAGTGAGAGCGCCTGGAGGAAACCCCCCTCCCCTGGGCTCACCACCTTTTCACTAACCCTTAGCGTCAGGATGCCTGTGGCTATGAAGAGGATTCCCGAGGCCACTCTAATTAGTTCGGCTGGGAGCGCGCTGTAGAGCCAGCCGCCGAGAGCTATCATCAACACGTTAGCCAGTATGAACCCCAGGCTGCTGCCAGCGAAGACCTTCAGGGGGCTACCCCTGGATGCCAGAGCTATCGCCGCTATCTGCGTCTTATCACATAGCTCCGCCAGTACAAGAGTGGCGAGGGATGCGGTCACTACGGCTAGGTCCAGGGTCAAGCCCATCACCCCTCCCTGACTAGGACCGAGGCTCCGATTCTCTCCACCCCCTCACGCCACCCATCTCTGGCGTTATAGTACATCACCGCCGCGCCCAAATGACCGAATACGAGGTCGAGCTGGTATACCAGCGCCCTCTTCCACCCCTTAGTCGGCGCTATGATCGGGTTAAAGGGCGCGTCCACCCACGATACCCCGTCGAGTGAGGCAAGTAGGCATATCGCTGACCTGCTTCTCCCAGCATTATCCCTGTAGAGCCCATTATTGAAGCCCACGTACTCGCCCTCCCACTCAAATACCTTGAGAGCACCAGCACCCAAGCTCCTATAGGGCACGGAGGGGTCTGGGGCTAGCACGGGCCTCCCGTACTTCCTATAAGGGCCGTAGATGTCCTCTGCTTCAGCGAAGCTCACGTACTTCGGTTCCTCATACCCACAGTCCTCCAGCCACACCGTGCCCGCTGAGTAGTAGAGGCGGTAGACGCCATCCTCGGTCCTTATCAGGCAGGGATTCCTGACCTGCCTGCGAGGACCCTCAAGCTCCCATGTCAACTCAGGCTTGAGGAGCACTACTTCCTCAGACCACTCCCTCAGATCCCTGCTCTCCCTCAAGCATATCACGGTGTTCCACTCCTCGTCAGGCTTCGTGTACAGCATGTACCACGTGCTTCCCTCCCTGTACAGGTACACGAGACAGCCATCCCACGGCAGCGTACCAGCGTAATCCCAGTGAATCCCGTCGGGGGATGTGAGGTGGTATATGCTCCTGCCAGCGTGCGCGAACATGTGCCACTGCTCATCGTACTCGCCTGGGGCTAGCACCTGGGGATCGCCTATCACGCTACCTGGCGATGGACCTCCAGGAGGCTCTATGAGCGGGTTCTCGGGAATGTCCCTCCACCTCTCAGGGCTCCATGATGGAATCACGGGATGCGTGTGCACGTGCATGAGTGCGATGCTATCCTTAAATACGTTAGAGGGGCGCTATCTCGAGGGGGGCTAGATGGCAAAGATCAAGATCGGGGTACAGTTGTTCTCGGTGCGAGAGGACTGTGCCCGCGACCTCCCCGGGACGCTGAGGGCGATAGCTGAGATGGGGTATGAGGGGGTCGAGTTCGCTGGCTACTACGGCAGGAGCGCTGGGGAGCTACGCGACATGCTGAGGGACCTGGGCCTCGAGGTCGCTGGATCACACCTCGGTGTGGACACGTTAATGGGAGACAAGCTCGAGGAGACGATACGCTTCAACAAGGAGTTGGGCAATAAGTACCTCATAGTCCCCTGGCTGCCTGAAGAGATGAGGAATAGCAGGGAGGCGTGGCTAAAGACGGCCCGCTTCTTCAATAGAGTGGCTGAGAGGCTCAAGAGGGAGGGCATGTACGTGGGCTACCACAACCACGTAGAGGAGTTCAAGAAGTTTGATGGTGAGATGGGGTGGGACATATTCGCTGGAGCCACTACACCCGATGTTGTACTGCAGATAGACGTGGGGAACGCTATGCACGCTGGCCTAAGCATGGACGATGTCCTAGGCCTGATTAGGCGGTACCCAGGCCGTATAAAGACGATACACCTCAAGGAGTACTCACGCACAGATCCTAACGCGATCCTGGGAGAAGGAGAAGTCAGGTGGCGTGAACTTATAGAGCTATGCCAGAAAATTGGCGGCACCGAGTGGTACATCGTGGAGCAGGAGACGTACCGCTACCCACCGCTAGAGTGCGTTAGGCGCTGCCTCGAGAATCTCAGGAAGATACTCGAGACCCTCTAGCCAGCATTTTTTAGCCAGGGGCCTGAAGTCTCTACCGCATCCTTCAGGCCAATCCACGCAAGAGCCCGCTATCTCGGGCTCATTCTATAGCCACAGCGGGGACAGGTGTCCTGGTATCCGGTCAGCGGCTGCCCGCAGTTAGGACAGAAGCGTGGGTAG
>QMRZ01000021.1 GCA_003649495.1 Thermoprotei archaeon
GTCCTCCCCTCCACCTCGTACTTGAAGCTGAGGGTTGCCTTATCCAGCGTGAGCGTGAAGTCCTTCCCGGCTATCCTCACCTCGCGGCCATCCTCCTCCAGCTCTAGTGGAGGCATCTCGGACACGTGGAGGGGCTCCGGCTCGGGGGCTGCGATGGGCAGCTTAAACTGGCTCCACCCTACCTCAAACCCCTTCTCGGCCCAGGGCGTGTCCCTAGCCAGCTTGTACCTCAGCACTAGCCAGTACTCAACCCCCGGCTCCGGCTCTGGCTTCTTGAACGGGATCCTCACCTCCGCCGACTTGTGGGGCTCTATGGGGGGAGTCTCTATCCTCCCCGATTGGAGGACCCTGCCGTCGGCCCGCAGCTCCCACCAGATCTCCACGGCCTCATCCAGCCTCGTGAAATCGTACCTGTTCTCGATCCTCACGACGCCCTCCTCTAGGTTCACGGGCGTGGCCTCCACGGGCTGCTGAATCTTCTTGCACTCCCACACCGCCGGCTGGGGGGTGCGGTCGGGGAACACTATGCCGTTGATGCAGAAGTTGCCGTCGTGAATCTCCTCGCCGAAGTCGCCCCCGTAGGCGTAGTACTTCACGCCGCCCTCCTCCTTGAGGAGCCCCTGGTCAACCCAGTCCCATATGAAGCCCCCGCAGAGCCTCCTCCTCTTCCTTATCAGGTCCCAGTACTCCTTCAGGTTCCCAGTGCTGTTCCCCATGGAGTGCGCGTACTCACACATTATGACTGGGCGCTCGTCCCGTAGCTCTGTGGCGAGCCAGTCGAGGTACTCAAGGGTGGGGTACATCACGCTGATCACGTCAACGCTCCTCGGCACGTAGCCCCTGCTGCGCAGGACGTGGGTGGCGCCCTCGTAGTGTACGGGCCTGGTGGGGTCGTAGCCCCGTATCCAGGCTGCGGCTGCCTCGTGGTTGAAGCCGTACCCCGACTCGTTGCCGAGGGACCACATTATCACGCAGGGGTGGTTCTTGTCCCGCTCCACCATCCTCACGACGCGATCCATGAACGCCGGGAGCCACTCCGGGTTGTTGGCTGGCTCGTTAACTACGGGCTCGCCCGGCCTCTGGTAGTTTGCCAGGCCGTGGCACTCTATGTTCGCCTCATCGATGACGTAGATGCCGTACTTGTCGCAGAGGTAATACCAGTAGGGGTGGTTGGGGTAGTGGGAAGTCCTGACGGCGTTAAAGTTGAGCCTCTTCAAAAGCTTCACATCCTCCTCCATCAGCTCCCTCGTCACGGCGTGCCCCCTGATAGGGTCGTGCTCATGCCTGTTCACTCCCTTCAGGAGCACGGGCACGCCGTTGATCAATATCTGCCCATTCCTGACCTCTACCTGCCTAAAGCCGATGAAGCCCCTGACCACCTCTAGAACCTTTCCCTCGGAGTCCCTCAGCGTAATGAGTAGCTTGTAGAGGTAGGGGTCCTCGGCAGACCACTTATGTGGCTCCCTCACCCTCGCCTTAAACCTCAGGTAGACCTCCTCCCCCGGCTTAACTTCCCAGATGTGATCCCTGAGGGGCTTCTCCAGCACGGGCCTACCCTCATCATCTAAGAGCTCTACCTCGACGCTGAGCCTGCGCTTGATCTCTCCAGAGTAATTCCTGACCTTGACTAAGACGTCTAGGTCCGCGTTCCTGTAGGCTTCATCGAAGCTTGTCTTCGCGAAGAAATCCCTAATCCTGACCTCGGGGGCTAGGTAGAGGTAGACGTCCCGGTAGATGCCGCTGAGCCTCCACATGTCCTGATCCTCCAGATAGCTGCCATCGCTCCAGCGCAGCACCATCACCGCGACCAGGTTCTCGCCAGCGTGCACGTAGGGCGTCACGTCGAACTCGGCTGGAGTCCTGCTGCCCTCGCTGTACCCCACGTACCGCCCGTTAACCCAGAGGTAGAACGCCGAGTCGACCCCCTCGAACACCATGAAGACTCGCTTACCGGTCAGGTCCCACTCCAGCTTGAACCACCTCCTGTACAGGCCAGTGGGGTTGTCCTCCCGTGGGACGTAGGGGGGATTGGGCGGGAAGGGGTACCTGATGTTCAGGTAGATGGGCTTATCGTACCCCAGCATCTGCCAGTTGCTGGGCACCTCTACCTCATCCCAAGAGCTATCGTCGAAGTCGGGCTTGAAGAAGCCCTCCGGCGCTTCGCTGGGGTTCTTCACGAGCTTGAACCTCCACTTCCCATTGAGTGAGAGCTTCCAGGGCGACTCTAGGAAGTCGCTCTCCAGCGCGCTGCGGCGGTCAGGGTGGGGTATGAAGGAGGCGCGGGGGGGCTCCCTATTGACTCCGACCACGAGGGGGTTCTCATACTCGTGTAGGTACCTGGGGTCCACGCTCACGTGTGTTAGCGGGCTGGGGCATTCAAATGAGTTTCTGCCTCGGCTGCAGCAAGCTTTTTATGCCCATCGGGGGTTTTAGGAGGGGGTTGCTTGAGACACAGGTACCTAGCGCTCGCGCTAGTGCTCGCCATATCCATCTCCTCCGCCTGTCTTTACTATAGCTGGAGCAGGTGGCTACGGAAGGGATACATTGGGGTCATAAGGATCAGGGGCTACATATTGTCGCCCTCGATCGCCGAGGCTTACTCGGAGTTGGCTAGGGAGGCGGCGGCTAATGACAGCATTAGGGCAGTGGTGCTCGTCATAGACTCCTTTGGCGGCTACTCAGACTACGTTGAGCAGATCTACCTGGACTTCAAGGAGCTTGGGGAGAAGAAGCCGCTGATCGCGCTGGTGGTGAACGCCCTATCGGGGGGCTACTACGTGGCAGTGGCGGCTGACTACATCTTCGTTCACCCCACATCGTTCGTGGGCGCCATAGGAGTCATAGCGCTAGCGCCTCCCATGCTGATACCCTCCGAGATAGTGCTGGAGACCGGGCCCTACAAGCACACTGGCTTCCGCAGGCTCCTCTTCTTCTACAACCTGAGCCACGCTCTAGACGCGTTCATAGGAGCGGTAGAGGAGGGCAGGGGGAGTCGACTCAGGGCATCGAGAGCCGAGCTCAGCAGGGGCCTCACATACCTGGGGGTGGAGGCTGTAAGGCTGGGGCTCGCGGATGAGGTGGGCTCTCTACAGAGGGCCATTGAGGAGGCAGCCCGCAGGGCTGGGCTGGCCAGCTACGAGGTTGTTGAGCTGCTGCCGCGCGGGCACTCCGGTGTGCGGGGCTACTACAGCTGGGGCAACTTGACCCTGGATAAGCTGGAGGAGCTCCACCCCCCTCCAGCCCTCTACTACGTCTACCTAGGGGCTGAGGGCATCGTCAGGAGCCACGTGAGGCGGCCCTCGATGAACGTCACTAGGGCTGGGGGCCGCGTCCTGGTGGACCTCTCGCACGGGAACATGATCTCCTGGTGGGATCTCGACACTCTGATAGCTGAGCTGGCGCAGCTCAACGTAACTGTGGGCTTCGTGGATGAATGGGGGAGGCTGGAGGAGGAGCTCGCAAATGCCACATGCCTAATAGTGGCGTCGCCCACTGAGCCCTACAGGGAGGGGGAGAGGAGGCGAATCAGGGATTTCGTGGAGGAGGGCGGGCTACTGCTGTTGTTGTTCGACCCATCCTTCGAGTACATAGGCCAGAGGGGTTTGGCCGCATACGTGACAGCGCCAATAAACACCTTAGCCATGGAGTTCGGGGTCTACTTCGCTAAGGGCTTCCTCTACAGCGAGGAAGAGTTCTATGGGATCTACAGGAACATCTACGTGAAGGACTTCGTGAACCACAGCCTATTCGAGGGTATTAACTCGGTAGTCATGTTCACCGCCGCTCCCGTAAAGTCGCGGTGGGAGGCGGCTTGGGCTCCCAACGGTACTTACTCGTCAGCCGCGGAAAAGCCCGGCAGGTACGCAGTGATGGCAATAGGCGAGTGGGGTAATGGCACTGTGTTGGCGATAGGCGACGTGACCTTCCTCAAGGAGCCGTACTGCCACGTCGCCGACAACTACAGGTTCATCGCTAATCTGGCCGCGCTGATAGCGAGCGCGAGTCGGAGGCCCCTCAACATCAGTGCAGTTAGCATTGGGCAGGTTGAGGAGCCGCAGATCCCCGTGGGAACTGTCAAGACCTACGTAGAGCGGGTCGACGGCGAGGAGAGGCTGGTGAGGTGGGTCAAGGTGAGTGAGTCCGAGGTCAGGGTAGAGAGGCCGGAGGGCGTTACCCACTACTATTACGATGAAGAGGGGGGCCTCGTGGGGTGGGAGGCCGACGGCCTCAGGTGCACGTACGAGAAGCCGCTACCCAAGCCCCCCTACCCCCTCACCAGGGGTGAGGTCTGGCGGTACTCAACTAGCTACGTCTTGACGAGGGAGGAGGAGGAGTTTGAGGGGGAGCTGGAGGGCGTAGAGCGTGTAGAAGACTTCGAGGTGATTAAGGCGCTAGACGGCAAGAGCTACTTCTGTGCTCGAGTAGCCGTGAGGGTGACCGATAAGGTGTGCCTTGGAGGCCTGAACTTAACGACCATTGTCGAGGGGCGCTACTGGGTTTCATCCGAGGTGGGGACGGTGAAGCAGGAGCTCACATATACGTACTATGACGGCGGCATTAGGGTGATCACCAGGAGCCTACTATTAAAGTCCGTGACTAGAGGGGGATAGCGGCCGCGCCCAGATATTCATAATAATGCGCCTATGCATGGATGAGCTGTGAGTGGGAAGCCTGAGAAGGTAGTGATCATAGGCTTTGACGCGCCCATCCCTCACAGGCTTTACGAGTACGCCATGAGGGGGCTGCTGCCTAACATTAGGAGGCTGATAGAGGAGGGCGTTTACTGCGAGAACTGCCTAGTCCCTCACCCCACGATAACGCCCCCTAACTGGACCACAATTGTGACGGGCGCGTGGCCCGGCACTCACGGGATAACCTGCTTCAACCTTCACAAGCCGGGTACCCCCCTGGATCAGGTCTATCAGGCGTTTGACTCGGCGGACTGCAGCGCTGAGTACCTGTGGGAGGCGGCCGAGAGGGCGGGTAAGAGGGCCATCGTCCTCAACTACCCATCCACGTGGCCGCCCAGGGGCAGGAATGTGGTACAGGTGGGGGGAGCTGGGCTGGCAATTAATGAGTGGAGGCGAGGGCTCAGGCCCTGGGGCTTCAGGGTCACGCTCGGAGACGCCATGCTCTTCACCACCGAGGATTATCCCCTGGCTAAGAAGATCCAGCTGAGGCGGGCGGAGGGCTGGGCTAACTTACCTGGCGAAGTGAGGCGCGCGCTCGAGGCCACGCTCGTGGTGGACTTCCCCCGCGCGCTCTTCAGGGTCGAGCCCGTCACGTGGCACCTGCTGCTGCTGGACATGGGAGAGGGGTTCAAGATAGCCGCGGTATCCAAGGTGAAGGACTACGCTAAGGCCTTCGCCGTGTTAGAGCCTGGGCAGTGGAGCCCCGTGATAGAGGACGAGTTCGCCACTGAGAGAGGGCCGTACAAGGCGGTTTTCAGGCTGAAGCTGATCGAGTTGGCTGAGGATGGCAGCAGGCTGAGGCTATTCCTGACGCCCATATGCGCGCTCCGGGGGAACTCGGTGCCGGATGGCCTAGTGGAGAGGATACAGCGGGAGAGCGACGGGCTCCCCCTGCCATCACACAGCGTCTACTACGAGGCTTTAAGCCTGGGCTGGGTTGATCACCAGACATTCCTGGAGCTGGTAGACATGGAGCATAGGTGGCTCGCGGATGCGGCCTGCTGGCTGATGAGGAACTTCGAGTGGGACATATTCGTGATGCATGCTCACTGCCCAGACTGGGCTTACCACGTTTTCTCAAATAAGCTAGACCCCTCCACGGCGGGGAGTAAGGAGGAGGTGGAGGAGTACACGAAGCTCGAGATAGGGTTCTACCAGAGCCTGGATAGGATGGTGGGCAGGATTGTTGATGCAGCAGGGGATGACGCGTTAGTGATACTGACCTCGGACCATGGGGCTAAGCCCTCAGGCCGTCCATTCCCGGTCGCGAAGATTCTCGAGGAAGCGGGCTTGCTGGCCTATAAGGAGGAGGGCGGTGAGAGGGTGATAGACTGGAGTAGGACGCTAGCCGTGCCCCAGAGGTCCTGCTATATCTACGTGAACCTGAAGGGCCGCGATCCCCACGGCATCGTGCCCCCCGAGAAGTATGATGAGGTGAGGGATAGGGTAATAAGTGCCCTCTACGACTACACCGACCCTGAGACTGGAGTGAAGCCCGTGGTCTTTGCGCTGAAGAAGGAGGACGCCAGGGTGATAGGGCTCTACGGCGACAGGGTTGGCGACGTGGTCTTCGCGCTGAGGGGCGAGTTCGGCGGGCAGCACGGTCCTCACATAACTACCGCCAGGTATGGGATAGGGTCACTAAAGGGGCTCCTCATAATGAAGGGGCCGGGGGTGAAGAGGGGGGTGAGGCTGCAGAGGACTGTGTGGCTGACGGATATAGTGCCCACGGTATGCTACCTGGCTGAGCTACCCATACCCCGCGACGCGGAGGGAGCCATCATATATCAGGCCCTAGAGGATCCCGACTGTAAGATTAAGGAGTTGAGGGAGCTGAGGGAGAAGTACAGGAAGCTGGAGGAGATGGTGAGGGCGGAGAGGGAGCTGACTCACACCTACTTCGCTGAGTAGCCTAGATTCCCTCATCGCGCACGCGTGGTTGATTACTGGAATTAAAGCGGAAGGGGCGTCCCGCCTCCTGAGGCTTAGGGGGTGGAGGGCTCGAATTAAATTATTTTTGTTTAAGAGTACTCATGCACCGTGTAGATAAAGAATTTAACGAGTGTGCAGAGGGATAGGGCGGGGAGGGCTTTGGCAAGTTTTCTGGAGAACGTGTTGGAGATCCTCCGGAGGGGGGTGAAGCTGGGCGGCTTCCCTGAGCCTCTGTATAAGCAGCTGAGCAGGCCGGAGAGGATAGTGATAGTGAAGATCCCGGTGAGGATGGATGATGGCCGGCTCGAAGTATTCGAGGGGTACAGGGTTCAGCATAATAGCGCGCTCGGGCCCTACAAGGGTGGCATTCGATTCCACCCTGAGGTCACGCTGGAGGATGACGTGGCGCTGGCCACGTTGATGACGCTTAAGAACTCCCTAGCTGGCCTGCCTTATGGGGGAGGTAAGGGCGCGGTCCGCGTCAACCCTCGCGAACTGTCTGTGAGAGAGCTTGAGGAGCTATCTAGGGGCTACGTCAGGGCGCTAGCCCCAGTCCTCGGGGAGCAAGTGGATATACCGGCGCCGGACGTGGGCACTGACCCCCAGGTTATGGCATGGATGGTTGATGAGTACAGCAAGGTCTTAGGGAGGAATGTGCCCGCAGCCTTCACGGCCAAGCCGCCCGTCCTGTGGGGCAACCCAGTCAGGGAGTACGCTACTGGGTTCGGGTGTGCGGTGATCTCGAGGGAGGCAGCTGAGAAGTATTTAGGGGGCTTCAGGGGCTGTAGCCTGGCTATTCAGGGCTTCGGGAACACGGGGCAGTGGCACGCATACTGGGCTGCTAAGCTGGGCGCCAAGGTCGTGGCTGTAAGTGACACTAGCGGCGCAGTGTACGATCCTGAGGGGATAGATGTTGAGAGGGCTATCGAGGTTAAGCGTAAGACGGGGAAAGTCACCAACTACCCTGAGGGAGAGAAGCTCCGGGATCCCCAGGCACCCCTCTATGTCGACGCTGACATAGTGGCGCCAGACGCCATAGAGAATCAGATTACCGTCGAGAACGTGGATAAGGTGAAGGCTAAGATAATCGTCGAGGGGGCTAATGGCCCCACGACTCCGGAGGCGGAGAAGAAGCTGTACGAGAGAGGGGTGGTAGTGATCCCCGATATACTGGCGAACGCGGGCGGCGTAGTCATGAGCTACCTGGAGTGGGTCGAGAACCTCCAGTGGTACTCCTGGGGTGAGGAGGAGACGCGTGCGCGGCTTGAGAGGATAATGATGAATAACTTCCAGAGGGTGTACGAGAGGTATGAGGAGTTGAGGAGCAGGAGGAGCGACGTGACGTTCAGGGATGCTGCGCTCGTAATATCACTTCAGAGGCTGTACGAGGCTATGAAGGTGAGGGGCTGGCTCTAGCGCCTAGCGCGGAGGTACACCTTAACGTCCACGGCCGCTGCACCGTGCTCGTACACGAACATTGGGTTCACATCTATCTCCCCGATCACGCTGAATTCTTCCATCAGGCTTGCCACAGCGATTATCGCTTGCTTAACCGCTCCTTCATCTAGGGGGCGGCCCCTGTAACCCCTCAACAGCCTGCCGATCTTCGTCTCGCTGATCATCTCCTCCACATCTCCCGAGCTGAGGGGCGCTAGTCTAAATGAGACATCTCTCAACAACTCCACAGCTACTCCCCCCCACCCAAAAGCCACTAGAGGGCCGAAGACGGGGTCACGGCGCGCGCCTACAAATACCTCCACGCCTCTCGGCATCATCTTTCTAATGGATACTCCGAGGATCCTGGCGTCTGGGGCCTTGCTCTTCACGTTCCTTAACACCCTGTGGAATGCGTCTATAACCTCGGAGTCGGAATTCAAGTTCAGGATTATCCCCCCTACCTCAGTTTTATGAGGTACGTCCGGAGTCTCAACTGCCAGCGCTACCGGATAGCCCAGCGCCCTGGCCAGCTTAACGGCCTCCTCCTCGTCCTTAGCCAGTCCAGCTTCAACTACCGGCACTCCATAGGCCTTAGCCACCTCGAATGATTCTATTGGGGTCAGCAGGGCGCGCTCCTCCCTCACTGCTCGGGAGATTATCTCCCTCACTACCTCCTCATCCCCTCTTGCGTGGAGGAGCTCTCCCCGCATTTTCCCCCTGCCGCGGTAATACGTGCATATTGCCGCTAAGGCACTGGCTGCGTCCTCAGGCGACTCGTAACAGGGTATCCCCGCCTCTATCAGCTCCCTGATAGCGCTCCTACACTCCTCGCCCCCCGTTATGGAGGCTACGAGGGGCTTCCCTAGGCCGGCCTCAGCCACCGCCCCCTGGATAGCCATCCTCAGCTCCTGGGGGGTGGGGATTGCGCCCTGGCCAGCCCAGACCAGCACTG
This sequence comes from Thermoprotei archaeon, assembly GCA_003649495.1. GTDB lineage: Archaea > Thermoproteota > Thermoprotei > Thermofilales > Thermofilaceae > B17-G15. The sequence goes on from QMRZ01000021.1 coordinate 9,013, forward strand.
CGCCGACCCTATCATCCCTTAGGAGCTCTAGGAGCGCGCCCCTCAAGTCCTCGCCTGTCATCATCCCTGTCAGGTCGACGGGGTTAAAGGTGCTGCCGAATGGGGGCATGTACCTCCTAAGCCTCTCAGCCAGGTCAGGCGGGATATCCATCAGCTTCACGCCCCACCGACCAAGCACGTCAGCTGCTATGACGCCTGCTCCCCCACCGTGCGTTAGCACGACGACTCCTCCATCCGCCGGCTCCTTAGCCATAGCTAGAGCTAGTGACCAGTTGAGAAGCTCCCCTAGGCTCTGCGCCCTGAGAATCCCAGCCTGCTTAAAGGCCGCCTCGTACGCCTCGTCGGAGCCCGCAAGCGAGCCCGTGTGCGACCTAGCTGCCCTCGCAGCTTGAGGACTCCTGCCAGACTTTAAAACCACGACTGGCTTCACCCTCGCTGTCTCATATGCTGCCTCGAGGAACCTCCTCCCCTCCCCCTCTCCGAGCCCCTCCATGTAGATGGCCACCACCCTAGTGTGAGGATCCTCTCTGAAGAACTCGAGCAGGTCAGCCTCGCTTACATCAGCCCTATTCCCTATGCTGACAAGGCTCGAGAATCCTATCCCTCTCTCGCGAGTCCACCAGAGGAGGGAGGCTATCAGGGCCCCGCTCTGGGAGATGAGCGCAATGCCCCCCGGTAGGGGGTTGACATCTATGAAGCTCACATTCACGCGGGCCACGGTATCCCAGATCCCGACTATATTTGGGCCTAGTATCCTGAACTTGTACTTCCTGGCTATCTCCACTAGCCTCCTCTCAGCCTCTATGTTTCCAACCTCCTTGAATCCCGACGATATTATCGCCACGGCCTTAACGCCCCTAGCACCACAGTCCTCCAAGACCTGGGGGACTACTGCTGCTGGGACAGCAATTACAGCCAAGTCAATGGGGACTGGGACATCCCTAACACTAGGATAACACCTAAGCCCCAACACCTCACCAGCATTAGGGTTCACGGGAAACACACAATCACGTGGAAAGCCTGATGACAGCACGTTAGCCAGTATCCTGTGCCCGATCTTACGGGGATTGCGTGAGGCCCCTACTACGGCTATTGATCTAGGGCGTAGTAGGGCCCTCACCTGATCGCAGCTCATTCATTAATGTCTTTCCCAATCTATTAATATAGGGTTATTCCTCCAAATACCGGGCGAGGGCTTTGCTCTATGAGGTCTGCCTCCAGGGTAGAGGGGGGCAGGGCGCGGCCATGGCTGCTCGGGTGCTAGTCCAGGCCGCGTGTCTGGAGGGGCTCTGGGGGCAGGCGTTTCCGCTATTTGGGGGCGAGCGGCGAGGAGCTCCTGTATACGCTTTCGCGCGGATATCTGATAGGCCTGTGAGGCTCCACAGCCAGGTGTACAGGCCAGATGCTGTAATAATCCTGGACAGGGCGCTCATTAGGGCCATGAGGGTGAGGGTCAAGGAGGGGGGCTTGCTGCTCGTGAACTCGCCCGCCAGGCCCGACGGCGTTGATGCCGTGGAGGCTAGGGTCTTTCGAGTAGACGCCACTTCCATAGCCGTGCGGCTAGGGCTGGTAATAGCTGGCTGGCCTGTTGTTAACACAGCCATGCTGGGCGCCTTCACTAGGGTCTCTGGTCTCGTGAAGCTCAGCTCACTTAAGGAAGCGATACGCATGACCTGGCGGGGTGAGCTGGGCGAGGTTAACGCGAGGGCAGCTGAGGATGGGTATAGGGAGGTGGTAGAAGCATGAGTGGCCTGCCGGTAACCGCTATAGCTACTCCCCGCAGAGGAGCTGCGGGGAGGACTGGGCTGTGGAGAGTGGAGAGGCCAGTGATAGATCACTCTAGGTGTATTAAGTGCCTACTCTGCTGGCTGTACTGCCCAGAGGGGGCTGTGGTGAGGCACGAGGATAACTCAGTAGAGATAGACTACGACTACTGCAAGGGTTGTGGGATATGCGCAAACGAGTGCCCAGTAAGGGCTATAACGGTGGTGGCTGAGCGTGAGTAGGCTAGTGATCTCGGGTAATGAGGCAGTAGCGCTGGGGGTGAAGCTCTCCAGAGTACAGGTCGTGGCCGCGTACCCCATAACCCCTCAGACGGCGATAGTCGAGAAGATAGCGGAGTACGTGGAGAAGGGGGAGCTTAGAGCCGAGTTCATAAGAGTTGAGTCGGAGCATAGCGCCATGGCAGCGTGCATAGGCGCGGCGGCGGGGGGAGCCAGGGCGTTCACCGCGACTTCTTCTCAGGGCCTGCTATACATGAGCGAGATGGTGTTCTGGGCTGGCGGTGCTAGGCTACCTATAGTAATGGCCGTAGTCACGAGGGCCTTGGCGCCGCCTTGGAGCATATGGTGTGACCACAACGATGCTCTCTCCCAAAGGGATAGCGGGTGGGTGCAGCTCTGGGCCGAGAGCGTCCAGGAGGTCCTGGATATGACGATTCAGGCCTTCAGGGTAGCGGAGGACGAGGAGGTACTGCTGCCGGTGATGGTATGCCTCGATGGCTTCATACTCTCTCACGCGTATGAGCCCGCCGACATCCCCGAGCAGTCAGCAGTGGACTCCTTCCTGCCTGAGAAGAAGCCGGCGCCCTACTGGCTAGACCCGTCTAAGCCTGCTGCCTACTGCACCATAGCCGCGCCAGACACGTACATGGAGTTTAGGTATGAGATGTACAGGGCCATGAAGAACGCTGAGAGGGTCATAAAGGAGGTAGACGAGGAGTGGTGTAGACTAACTGGGAGGAGTTATGGAGGTCTAGTGGACTGTTACCGCTGTGATGATGCAGAAGTGGCCATACTGCTTTGCGGGGCGTGGGCTGGCGATGCGAAGGAGGCTGTGGACATCCTCAGGCGCAAGGGCGTTAAAGCTGGTGTCGTGAGGCTACGCGCTACCCGCCCATTTCCCACAGAAGATCTGAGAGCTGTGGTGGAGGGCATGGATGCTCTAGCCGTGGTTGATAGGAGCCTCTCGCCGGGCCTCCCGAGCATACTGTGGTCAGAGGTGAGGGCAGCCCTCTACGATTCTGTAAAGAGGGTTTACGTCAAAGGCTTCATAGCCGGGCTCGGGGGTCGCGACGTTACGCCAGGCGACTTCATCAGGATAGTCCATTCAACGCTGGAGGGGTTCAGGAGAGGTGAGCCTGGAGAGGTGGAGTGGATAGGCTTGAGGGGTGGTGAGAGTGGTCACCATTAAGGAGTTGACACGCGAGGAGTACTGGCTACCAGGCAACTCATCCTGTCCCGGCTGCCCCGCAGCGCTGGGGCTTAGGATGCTAGGTAAGGCCCTTGAGGGTAAGTTCGTGTTGGTAGTCCCAGCCTCCTGCACTACCGTGATACAGGGCATTTACCCCGCAACGCCGTCTCGCGTACCCCTCCTAAACATAGCATTCGCGGCTAGTGCATCAGCGGCCTCAGGCCTCAGGGCGGCGCTGAGGATTAGGGGGCTTAAAGTGCCGGTTGTGGTCTGGGCCGGGGATGGGGGGACAGCCGACATAGGCTTACAGGCCTTAAGCGGAGCAGCTGAGAGGAATGAGGATATACTCTACATATGCTACGATAATGAGGCGTATCAGAACACTGGGATCCAAAGGTCGGGAGCCACACCTTATGGCGCGTGGACTACGACCACTCCACTCGGCAAGAGGGAGCATAAGAAGGACGTGCCCATGATAGTGGCCGCGCACGGCGTCCCCTACGTAGCCACGGCCTCCATAGCCTATCCTCTAGACTTTGTGGAGAAGGTGAGGAAGGCGGCCTCCAAGAGCGGGTTCAGGTACATACACCTCCACGCCCCATGCCCAGTGGGTTGGCGGTTCCCTCCCAGCAAGACGGTGGAGGTGGGTAGGCTAGCTGTGGAGACGGGGATGTGGATACTGTACGAAATTGAGGATGGAGTGCTGAGGCTCACGGGGAGGAGCCGTGTGCTGCTAGATCCATCGAAGAGGAAGCCCATAGAGGAGTACTTGAGGGCTCAAGGCAGGTTCTCCCACCTGGATGAGAGGGATGTGGAAGAGCTCAAAAGGTACGTAGAGGCTAGGTGGCGTGAGCTTAAGAAGCTCCTTGAGGAGCGCGGAGGCTGTCTGAGATGAGGGATGCCAGCCTGCGGATAGCCTCCCTGATGGCCTCCACGGGCGGATAGGAATAGCTGAGGCGCGCGGTGTTATGGCCTCCCCCCTCCACATGAAAGGCAGTGCCGGGCACGTAGGCTACCTTGTACCGCCTCAGGGCCCTATACAGTAGCGCACTCATATCCAGCGCCTCTGGAACCTCAAGCCACACGAACATCCCCCCTGAGGGCCGGGTCCACTTTACACCATCTGGCATGTACTCATCCAGCGCCTCAAGCATCGCATCCCTCTTACTCCTGTAAATTTTCCTCAGGCGCGGTAGCTGCCTCTCCACGACCCCCCTCCTCAGAGCCTCCAGCAGCACGAACTGGCTCAGAGTGGATGTCTGGAGGGTCACGGCCTGCTTAGCCGTCACCACCTTATCCAACAGCTCCTCCTCAGCGACCAGCCAACCCACCCTCAAGCCGGGGGCCAGCACTTTGCTGGCCGTCGACAAATATATCACCCTCCCGCTGGTGTCTAGCGACTTCAGTGGCGGGGGGCTAGCCCCTTCAAACACGAAGTAGCTGTAGGGGTCATCCTCTACTACTAGAAAGTCGTACTCCTCTGCCAATTCGAGGAGCCTCTTTCTCCTATCACCCGAGAGCGAGATTCCTGTAGGGTTCTGACAAGTCGGTATAACGTAGATGGCCTTAACCCGCAGGCCCTGGGCCCTGGCTCTCTTCAACTTCCCCTCCAGCACGTCAACTCTCATACCCTCTCCATCCAGGGGCACGCCCAGCATCCTTGGCTCATAGATCCTGAATGCCTGGATAGCGCCCAGGTACGTTGGGTTCTCCATGAAGACTACATCTCCTTTATCAATGAGGATCCGCGCCAGCAGCTCTAGAGCCTCCTGGCTTCCGGCCGTCACCACTACGTTATCAGCAGATGCCTTAATCCCCCGCCGCCCCATAAACCTAGCCAGCTCCTCCCTAAGCTCATCCACACCCTCAGTCGGCGCGTATTGAAGTGCTACCTCAGGCCTGCTGGAGAGGATATCATCCAGGATCTCTCTGAGATCACGGGCTGGGAAGCTCGAAGGATCGGGGATTCCTCCCCCCAGGGAGATCACGTCGCGGCCTATCCACTTCAGCAGCTCTCTGACCTGTGATGCTCTCATGAGAGCTGTCCTGCTCGAGAGGAACCTCCGCAGCTCCAATACGGCCCTTAATAGCTTTTCGCCTAAGTTTAAAAAGATTTACCCGCAGTAATGATGGCCGTCCCTTGGCTTCACAGCCCTAGCGCGGTCGATGCCCAGTAAACAGCATAGCCCGCCAGGAAAGCACTAGTCAGCATCCAAGCTGAGACCATTAGGGTATTCCTGACACTTCCCGACTCCCTATACACCTCTGCCATCGTAGCGACGCATGGGAGGTAAATGGTGTAGATCACAGCTAGCGCCAGCGCCTGGCAGCCATTGAGGCTCAGTGCCCTCAGGGCTCTTATTGGATCCGCCGAGCCCATAACCATAGCTATCGATGAGAGGACAGCCTCCTTAGCCACCAAGCCAGTCAGCAGTGCAAATGCCAGGACTGCGGCTCGCTCCCCCCATAGCCCCATGGGGGCCAGAGCCGGGGATAGCGCCCTACCCAGCATGTATGCGAAGCTTTCCTGCACATCTGCTACGGGGCCACTGGGGCCGTAAGAGGTGAGGGCCCAGATCGCCAAGCTTAGGCCAAATATTATGATGCCAGCTTTCTTGAGGAAGTGTTTAGAGTAGTCCCAGGAGATCCACCACAGGACTTTGAGCGAGGGCTTGTGGAGAGGCGGTAACTCGAATAAGAGCTCCGGCGGTCTCCCAGCACCATAGATTCTCCTGAGCACGAGCGAGGAGGTTGAAAGTAATATGAATGCAATGGCGTAGGCCAAGGCTAGTGCCGCTCCCCTCATTAGGGGGGATGAGAAGTAGGCTGAAGTCAGGGCAATTGCGACCACTAGTGCAGCCTGGCACGGCACGAACGGGATTGAGAATATGAGCTGTCTCCTCTCGCTCTCCTCCGGCGAAGTCCTGGAGGCCATGACAGCTGGGACATTGCAGCCCAGCCCTATCAGGAGCGGGTAGATAGCCCTGCCCGACAGCCCTATCACTTGTAGCGCTCTGTGAAGTGAGACAGCCATGTAGGGGCCCACGCCACTATCCTCCAAGAAGGATAGTATGAACACAGTGGTGAATATTAGCGGGTAGAAGGAGAGCACAGCGCCTACTCCCGGTATCACGCCGTTAGCCAGTACGTCCTTAAGCATTGGCGGCAGGCTGCTAGCTACCACGAGCTGTGCTAGGGCGTCGAAGACGCTTGAGAGGAGGCCCGAGAGGGTGTGAGCCTCGATGAGCTCAGCTGCCTCCTCCATTCCAGCTGCGCTTAACACCACGTTCAGGGGGAAGCCTGTGTTGATCGTGAAAGCCGCCATGTAGAGCCCTAGCAGGATCATCAGCGAGATCGTCGGGCCAGCGAGGGGAGATAGAAGGAGTCTCTCCAGACGCCCGACCTCCGCCTTAACGAGTGTCCTAACCACGGCTTCTCTGCTCAGGCTATCGACGAAGTTGAACCTGTACGTCACGGCCAGCTCCTCTGGATCCCTACCCGTGGCCTTGACGATGGCCGTCCTCAGCTCGTCAACCTTCTTCAATAGCTCACTAGCTCCACAGCCCGCAACTAGCCTCCTAATGTAGCCATCCCCCTCTAATAGCTTCAGCGCAATCCAGCGAGCTGGAGCCCTCACGCCTAGGTCGAGTTCCTCGACCTCGCGCTCGAGTTCGGCTAGTGCTGGCTCAAGCTGGCCGTAATTCACCCTGAGGGGCCTATCCCGCCCACATCTGAGGACTCGCACAAGAGCGCCAGTGAGCTCCCTAATGCCATACCCGGTTACGGCAGAGACTGGGACCACCGGCACGCCTAAGAGCCTCTCAAGTCTATCAACGTGTATGTGCACCCCCTTCCCGTGCGCTGCATCCCACTTAGTGAGGGCTACCACCACCCGCCCTGTCACCTCCAGTATGTGAACTGCTAGGTACAGCGTCCTCTCGGGAGCTAGGGAGTCGACAAGCACTAGGATGGCATCCCAGTCCCCCCTGAGTATGTACTCGCGAGCTACCTGCTCCTCAATGCTCGTCCCAGCTAAGGTGTATATTCCGGGGAGGTCGATGAACACTATCTCGACCCCATCTAGCCTTAGTATAGCCTCCTTGCGCTCCACGGTGGTTCCGGGCCAGTTAGCTATGTGCGCGATCTCCCTAGTGAGCGCGGTGAACAGGGTGGACTTCCCCACATTGGGGTTCCCCACTACCGCCACCCTGTACCTCTTAGCCACCGCTCCCACCCGCGGGCCTGACCAGTATCTTAGCAGCCATCCCGCGTCCAAGGGCCATCACGACCCCCCTGACCCTTACCACGAC
>QMRZ01000022.1 GCA_003649495.1 Thermoprotei archaeon
AGCCGCGATCGCGGCTACCCAACTCCTCTTAAGCCTCAGGGCGATCACCGCTATTCAGGCACGGCTACTCAACTCCGTGCCTCCTGAAAAACTCTAGAGCCTCCCTCGCCTTATCGATGGGAGGCAGCGGTCTGAAGTCCTCCAGCGAGAAGCAGCCCCTATAGCCCCAGCTCCTCAAAACTTCTATTACTCTGCCCCAGTCCACGATACCCCTGTCTAGGGGCGAGGGGCGCACCGCACCCAGCTCGCTGGGATCCCACTCGTAGTTCTTGACGTGGACGTGCTTCACGTACTCCCTCACCACATCTATTTGTAGCGGCAGGGGTAGCCAGCCCTCCCGGACTGAGTTGCCGGGATCGAATATCACTCCCACTGCCTCAGGCTCGAAGCCCCTGAGGAGGTCTTTGAGCATGCAGGTGGAGTGAGCCATGTCACCTCCCCCATGCTGCTCCACCACGGGCACCGCCTCAATGCCCTCGCCCCTGAGGGCGTTGAGTAGCTGGGATAGCTGCCTCCTGAATAACTCTCTCACACCCTCATAGCCCAGCTCCGGGTTGTAGCCAGCCACCTTGATCCTGAAGAGAGGCGCCTCTATGCGGTCAGCTATACGGGCTACAGCCACAGCTTTCCGCACCTCTACATCTCCCCTCTCGCCAGGGTACCCGAGCTTAGCGTACGATGCTAGGCAGCAGATCCCCAGCCCATAATCTTCAGCCATCTTCTTAATCTCCCCAGCCTGGCTTGGCTTAAGCCAGGGAGATAAGTGCACACCATCCTCATGAACCCTCAGCTCGACTGCCCTGTAGCCTATGGAGCTCACCGACGACATAAAGTCCCTCAACTCATACTCCCTGAATATGAGGGAGTAGACGGCTGCCCTCACACCTGGAGAGACGCAAGGCCTCTTAAATGACTGCCTCAGCCGATACGCTTTAAACGGCTGACCCACCCTCTAGGCAGCAATGATAGAGAGCCTGATATGGGTGTTCACAGCCAAGTGCAACCTCGAGTGTAAGCACTGCTATGTGCGTACCAGGTTCTCCAGAGTCCCTGAGCTTGGACTGGATGAGAAGCTGAGGCTCATAGAGGAGGCCAGTGAGCTAGGTGTCGAGTACATCGGCTTTAGTGGGGGAGAGCCGCTTATACACCCTCACTTCCCAGCAATGATAAAGCGCTGCGGGGAGCTGGGCGTATCGGCGGGGACTGTCACTAACGGCACCGCGGTTACTGAGGCGATCGCCAGGCTCCTAGCCAGGCACGAGGTGTGGGTTACTGTCAGCGTGGATGGTGGGGGGCGGAGGGCTCACGAGGCGCTAAGAGGGCTTGGGACCTGGGAGAGGGTGATGAGAGGAATAGCGCTGCTTAGAGAAGCTGGCGTGGAGTTCTCAACTATTATGGCTGTCAGCTCGTTAAACTATAGAGAAGCTGGCAAGTATGTTGAGCTAGCATCCAAGCTGGGAGCAGAGGCTGCGTGCCTCATACCGGTCATGAAAGTCGGCGCGGCGTCTAGCGCTGGGCTGGCGGTTAGCTGGCGTGAGTACGCACAGGCCGTGGAGCTAGCAGTGGAGAAGGCCGAGGAGCTGGGGCTCAGGCTGTCGCTGTGGTGCACTCCTTTCGCTCCAGCGCTCACACGCTCACCGTACGTCAGCTACTGGTCATGCAGACAGGCAGAAGTCATGGATCTCGACCCGGGCGGCAGGGTGCTGCTCTGTGATGTACTGGACTTCGTGTTAACAAGCGTTAAGGGGAGATGCCTGCGGGAGGTGGTGGCGGAGTATGAGGCTCACCCGCTAGTGAGAACCGTCACGAACCCCACTCCACTCCCCCAGCCCTGTAAGAGCTGCCCCTTCTCGGAGTCATGTAGAGGAGGATGCTTCGCTAGAGCGTTCATAGAGAGAGGGACGCTTAACGGCCCTGATCCGCTCTGCCCTCTCGCTGCTAGAGAATTCTCCTGAGTAGCTTCTCAACTGGCTCTCTGTAGGCCTCCTCGAAGCTCTCAGCTACAGGCCTCACCCACACCGTGTGAAGAGGCTTCAAGTACTTGCTCACCTCCCCCACTGTCAGCTTCGTTAACATGCCGAGTGATGTAAGCACGCTGACCGCCTCCTTATACTCACTCCCCTCGAAGAGATCTATGCGGCCTGGGGCGACGGCTAACACGTAGTCCGCCTCTAGGGATCTTGGCGTGGGCGCTGCCGCGTTATTGAAGGACTCCACTACTAAGTCCTCACACTCCCGCTCCAGGAGCTCTAGACATTCATCGGCGCGTGCACCCGCCTCCCGCTCGAGTATCTCCCTCGCCTCGGAGAGACTGAGCTTACGGGGGGCTGGGCGTAGACTACGCGCAACCTCCATCAACTCGTGAGCAAGCAGCAATGGCGCCCTCTTAATGACGTCCTCGCACAGGAAGTGAGCCACCTTGAGCCCCTCAGCGCAACTAGTCACCCTCATCAAGGCTATGTTCAGGGGCTCCTCGACCAGCCCCCCTGCCTTAGCGGGGTCCATCGGTGCTATCAAGACGTCCACCGGGTTTAGTAGCTGCACTCTATCGAGCGTGCCCACCTCCTCCGCCAGCCTGTACGCGTCCTCCCCCACTAAAAGCCCCAGTCTCCTACTGTTAATCACTGTCTGGTATTGGTGCCAAGCCGAGTGGCCTGCGACAGGTTTAGCCGCTAACACTAGCCGCCGCCTTGCCTTCAAGGCCCTTACCAGGCTGAGAGCCAGACTCGTCTTCCCCGAATCTACCTCCAAGTACCCGACTACGAGGAGCCTCATGACTACGCCCCGCAGGAGGGGCAGTCAGGCATCCTCCTCACCTTTACCTCGGAAAACTCCATCCGGTAGCCGTCGTACAGGATGAGCCTGCCGACAGCTGGCTCGCCAACTCCCGCCAGGATCTTGACCGCCTCAGTCACTTGCATCATCGCCATCAAGCATGGCGTGGCCCCCAGCACTTGAAGGCGCGCGCGGCTGGGCGGGGGCCTGCTCACTAGGCACTGCAGACAGGGTCCCTCGCCGGGTATCACGACCATCATCTGACCACGGAACCCCTCTACAGCTGCATGGATGAAGGGCTTCCGTAGCTTCACGCACGCATCATTCACCAGCAGCCGGGCTTCCCAGTTGTCTAGCCCATCTATGACTAGGTCAGCCTTTGACACGATCTCCTCAACATTATCAGGCGTCACCCTGGTGGCCAACGCGTGAATCTTGACACCCGGGTTGAACTCGGTAAGCTTATGCGCCGCTACCTCCACCTTAAGCCTGCCCAGGTCCCTGATCCAGTATAACACCTGCCTATTCAAGTTGCTCAACTCCACCCTCTCAGGGTCTACCAGCAGTATCTCGCCCACTCCAGCCGCTGCCAAATAGAGAGACGCGGCACACCCGAGGCCGCCCACCCCCACCACCATTACCCTAGCATGCCTTAACCTCTCCTGCCCCTCAATCCCTAAGAGCTTGAGCTGTCTATCGTACCGCTGGAGCCACTCCCGCACGCTCAATGGTCACCACCGCCAAGGGCCTCAGCAGCTTCCCTCGGACTAGCGCCTCTCCTGACCCTCCTCTCTCCAACTACCCAGTACTCGCCGTCATCCCTAACCTCCAGCTTGAATATCGGCGGCTCAGTCTTCACTCTCTCAACAGCCTCTATTAAACCCTTAAACGCCTCATCTCGGCTCCTCGCAGCAACCACGACAGCGAGCACTGGCTCTCCCGGCCTCTTAGCGCCCTTGCAGTGCCTTATCATCACCACACTTAGCCCGTATCGTCTTCCAACTTCCTCAGCGATCTTCTGGAGGTGAGTCTCAGCGTAGGGCTCGTATACCTCATACCTCAGCTCTAGGACCCTGGCACCCTCTACAATACCCTTCACAACTCCGAGGAAAACTGCAACGGCTCCTGTTTCCGGTCCCGCGCTCCTAACAGCCTCCCCCACTACACGCGCTATGTCCACCTCCTCAGCAAGCTCACCCCTGTAGAGGGATCCCCCCGAGACTGGAGGGAGGAGGGCAACCTCCTCTCCTCCCCTTAGGACAGCATCACGATTGACAGCCTTGCCGTCAACAAGCACTATCAGGTGTCCCTCATACTTCATGAACTCGCCGAGCTCAGGATACCTCCTGCCCAGGTAGTTCAAGAACTCACCAACTGTCATGTTCCCACTCACTTCAACTTCCTCGCCGCTCCTACCCGTCATATCCCTTATTATGGAGAAATACCTCAGCCTTACTCTAGGCATCAGTAGACCCTTAAGCAGCGACCCTTAAAGTTCGCCTAGCTGAGGGCTAACTTAACGGGCTACTAGCCTGGATCCTCGTCCCCAAACATCTCCACAACCTTCCTGATAGCGTACCTCAACGTTCAGTACACGCTGAGTCGTGAACGCACTGAAGGTACGTCTCCACCTCTGCGGTTTTGAGAGCCAAGCCCGTTAACTCACGACACATGATCACCTCCCACCTCTCCCTAAGGGCCCTTGTGTACCCATTGGTCTTCCTTCACATAACCCGCCGGCTCTCTCTGCTATTCTCCCTGCCATATTTAAGGCCGATCGCCATTACAGCACCTGAGATGGTGCCGCATGTGAAGCCATTCAGAGAGAATCCCTCAGAGCTCACTCGGGGGAGGGAAAGTGTGCTATGAGGAGTTTAGGGCTTATAGAGATAGGAGGCTAGGGAAAAAAGTGAATTAAGCGAGTACGCTTACTCTGACGCGCTGGCTAGCCTGACCAGTCTCTCCCAGAACTCCTCCACGTCCCTTCTCAGCTGGTCTAACACCCACTTGTTCTCAGGCTGCAGTAGGTGCCTAAACCTGCCCTGAAGCTTAATGTAGTCCTCTATCGGCCTCGGCTTCTTCACCATCACGGTTATCCTATACCTGCCATCTTCGTACTCGTATAGCGGCCACATCCTGGTCATTACAGCCAGCCTAGCTACCTCTATTGTCCTCGACGGATCAAAGCGCCAGCCAGTGGGGCATGGGCAGAGATAGTGAAGCACAGTCGGCCCCTCTACTGAGGCGGCCTTAACTATCTTGTTATACATGTCGACGGGGAACGCGGGGTTGAGAGTGGCTGCATACCTAACTCCGTGAGCTATAGCTATGCCTAGCAGGTCCTTCTTCCTCTCCATCTTGCCTGGTATAACTCTCCCGGCAGGGCTCGTAGTGGTGGCAGCGCCGCGAGGGGTGGCGCCGCTCCTCTGAATGCCTGTGTTCATGTAGGCCTCGTTGTCGTAGCATATGTAGATCATGTCGTGGCCTCTCTCCAGTGCGCCGCTCAGCGCCTGCAGGCCTATGTCGAAGGTGCCGCCGTCCCCACCGAAGACTATTATCTTAGGCCGCTTAATCCCTCTCTTCTTCTCCAGTATCCTGAATGCCGCCTCTATGCCAGAGGCCGTGGCCGCCGCGTTCTCAAACGCGTTATGGACCCACGGCACGCGCCAGCTGGTGTAGGGGAATATAGTCGTGGCCACCTCGAGGCAGCCCGTCGCAGTGACTACCACCTTGGGGCCTGGGACCGCCTTTAGGACTATCCTCACGAGGGGCGGTATGCCACAGCCAGCACACAACCTGTGGCCAGGGGCGAACAGCTCTTCCCTTGGTATTTCCTTAATAGACTTCACCTGGCCCGCCATCCTACCTCACCCCCAACCATAACTCCCTCTCCTTGACTACACCAGTCTTAGCCGCCTCAAAGGCGGCCCGGAATGCGGCTTCCACCTGGTCTGGAGTTAAGTCCCTGCCGCCCAGGCCGTATATGGCGTTTATCAGGAGGGGCCGCTCTCCCTCATTGTATAGGGCTGCTGCGATGTCCATAAATAGCTGAGCTCCTGGGCTACCGAAGCTATAGCTCCTGTCCATTATGATGGCTGCCTTGACGCCCCTTAGCCGCTCCACTATCTCCTTCTCTGGGAATGGCCTGTACAGCGTTAAGCTTAGCACGCCGACCTTCTCCCCCCTCTCCCTCATCCTCCGTGCAACGTACCTAGCAGTGCCCGCTGACGAACCCAGTATCACCATTGCCACCTCGGCATCCTCCATCCCGTATTCCTTCACGGGTGCATACCTCCTGCCACTTATCCTCTCATACTCCTTGAAGACCTCCAGTATGACTGGATAGCTATTCTTCATCGCCTCGGCCTGAGCTCTCTTGAACTCGTAGTAGTAATCGTAGAGGGCGAGTGGACCATAAGTCATCGGCCTCTCCACATCTATCGGGTTCACAGGCTCCTTCGGGGGCAGGAACTTCCTCACATCATCATCGCTTAGGACGTAGAGGCCCTCGAGTGAGTGGCTGAGGATGAAGCCGTCGAGGTTTATAATTGTGGGTAGCAGCACCCGCTTATCCTCTGCGATCTTGAAGGCCTGTATCGTTAGGTCATACGCCTCCTGCACGTTCTCGGCGAAGAACTGTATCCACCCCGTATCACGTGCAGCGTACGCATCGTCATGGCTGCAGTGGATGTTTATGGGCGCTGAGAGAGCTCTGTTGGCCAATGCCATCACTATGGTGGTTCTCATGGAGGAGGCTATCCAGAGTATTTCATACATCAGTGCTAGGCCCTGGCTAGCAGTTGCCGTGAACACCCTAGCGCCGGCGAGTGATGCGCCAACACACGTGGATAGGGCTGAATGCTCGCTCTCGACTGGTATGAATGCAGCATTTAGCTCGCCATTATTCACGTACTCGGCAAGCCTCTCGACTATTATCGTCTGAGGAGTTATCGGGTATGCAGCGATCACGTCCACGTCCGCCTGCTTAACTGCGTAGGCAACTGCCTCATCGCCAGTCATGCCAACCCTGCGCTGCCCCTTAACACGGGTCACGGCTGCCACCCTACTCACCCCCCTCCGGGACCATCGTAATCGCCTTTACTGGACACTCGTTCGCGCATATCCCACAACCCTTGCAATAGTTGTAGTCTATCTCAACGCTGTCGTCCTCATGCCTTATTATCGCAGGCTCAGGGCAGTAGACCCAGCACAGGAGGCACTTAATACACTTAGACTTATCGAGAACAGGCCTTAAGGCCCTCCAGTCACCAGTCCTATAGCGCACCGAGTTGCCGGGCTCAGGCACTATGCATCCTATCTCCAGCTCCCTCCAGCTCATGAGCTTAGACAACTTCTCTCACCTCCCCAAAAGCTCTCTTAATCGCCTCAATGTTCTTCTCGACTATCTCGGGGCTCTTAAATCTCTCCTTAACGGCCTCTAGCACGCTCTCGAGCTTGACAAGGCCTGATGCTTTAGTGAAGGCTCCTAGCATCGGAGTATTATAGAGTGGGCGGCCGAAGACGTCCAGCGCTATGGTGAAGGCGTCTACGCTCCACACCTTAAGTTCCAGCTCTCTAGCCCTTCTCAGTAGCTCTCCATCCACCTCCTTGGCGTTGACCACGAGAAGTCCTCCCCTCTTAACCCCGGCTAATATTGTGTCGTATGCCCTCTGGAGCCCTGGGTCTATGACAACTATGGCATCTGGATTGTAGATCCCAAAGTGTTGCTCGATGGGCTCATCGGAGATCCTGGTATAAGCCCTCACCGGCGCACCACGCCTCTCGGGTCCGAACTCTGGGGCGTGGTACACGTATTTGCCCTCGAGCAGGGCGGCGCGTGCTAGGAGGTCGCTGGCGGTCACTACGCCCTGGCCGCCTCTTCCGTGCCAGCGAACCTCATACAGCATCTTCTCGCCGCGTTTTCGAGAGAGGAGCGATATATATGGGTTAGGGGGAATGGAGCAGGTGATATCCCGCGCAGTAAACTCCGATAAGAGCAGCGTTAGTATCGCCCTGCAGCGGCATCCTTTTTAGGGGGGTGAAAGCCTGTGCCCCCACATGACGAGTTGCACGAACTGCGGCACGAGCCTGAAGTTCATAGGTTATTTCGTCTCGTGGAGAGATGGCAAGGGGGTCTTCAACACCGCGAGGCGCGTGTATTGCCCCCGCTGCCGCAGACACTACTGGCTACTTAATCACAGAGAGTTAGTGGATATCAGGGAGTGTTCAGACCCTCGTGCTCTGTGAAACTCACAGCGCTTGAGGTACAGTATTTTAGGAAGCAGAGGGCTTTATACGCGGTGGAAGCGATGGGGGAGAGCTTAGCTGAGGAGGTGATCAACACGCTGGCTCAGGTGCAGCGCGAGATTGAGCGCACATTCAGGGACCTCTGGACTAAGATAGCGTCTGAGAGGCCCATTCAGCTAGGTACCTGGGAACCTCCAGCTGATGTCATAGACAGGGACGATGAGGTTGTGATCTACGTGGACGTACCCGGCTTCTCAAAGGATGACATCAGGGTCAGAGTGACCGAGGATAGTGTTGAGGTAAGGGCTGAGAGGAGGGAGGAGGGGGAAGTTGAGGGGAGGTATGTGATTAAGCAGAGGGTGAGGGAGTCTCTTTACAAGAAGATCGAACTACCGGTGAAGGTCAGGCCTGAGCAGGCTAGAGCTCGGCTGGAGAACGGAGTCTTAGAGATAAGAATTCCTAAGAGTGAAGTAGCCCGCGAGGTACAGGTAGTGGTTGAGTGAGACGAGGTGCGGTGAGGTATAGGAGGGTAGCACTAGGCGGTACTTTTTCCCTCCTACACGCGGGACATAGACATCTCATCCGGCTTGCCCTAAGTGTGGCGAGGGAAGTCGTAGTGGGGGTCACGAGCGACGAGTTCGCTCGCAAATTAGGCAAGAAACACCCCATTGAGCCTTACGAGGTACGCGCCCTACGCATCATCAGGTACTGTCTAAGGAAAGCTAGGAAGGGGCAGAGAGTGATAGTAACGCCGATAGACGACATCGAGGGGCCTGCGGGCCGTGACCCCGCTATCGAGGCCATAATAGCTACTGAGGAAACTCTCGTGAATGCGCTGAGAGTAGCGCTCAGGAGGGTGAAGAGGGGGATGAGGCCGCTAGACGTAGTGGTAGTAGAGCCTCTGCTCGGCCCCGATGGCGAGCCCCT
The DNA here is from genome assembly GCA_003649495.1 of Thermoprotei archaeon. GTDB lineage: Archaea > Thermoproteota > Thermoprotei > Thermofilales > Thermofilaceae > B17-G15. Next base: position 8,950 of record QMRZ01000022.1, read on the forward strand.
ATCGAGCACTAAGGTCTGGAGCTCTCTTCAATACTCTCCTAGCTATGCGCATAAGCGTGAAGTACCAGGCCGCGACCCATGCAGCATAGGCAGTCATTCCAAGCACTGAGCGAAGAAGGCTTAGAGCTACCCACCTCATGATTAAGGCCTCGACTAGGTATACTAGCGCGATGAGCGATGCCCATATTGCAGCCATAAGCGCAGATATTACTAACAGCGCTCGCAAGTATCACCACCTAGGCACTAGGAGCGCTGATGCTAGCGCCATTAGACTGCTGACAGCCCCTAGCCCTACTAGCCGCATAGCGACCTCACGCTCAGAGAGCGGCCCGTCCAGCGCTAATATAATGCGCGTGAGGGAGATGGGGGCCCTCAAGCTTCTCGAGGCAGCTAGCCTATAGTCCGGCAGTATCCTGACGGGTCTCTCCTCCATGGCTCGGTGCTCCTTAAGCCCCCTCACAGAGCCTATCACTAGGGCGCCGTTCAGTATGTGGGGCATTAGCGCGATCATCGCGATAAACTCAGTGTGCGTGAGGAGAGCGGCGGCCCCGATGTAGGCGCCTACGAGGAGGCTTCCAGAGTCGCCGTTGAGGATGCGCGCAGGCCACTTATTGTACGGCAGGTAGCCAACTAGGGCGCCCACTAGGGGGGCCAGCAGGATCCCCGCTTGAGGGTCGCTATAGATCACGTGTGTTGAGATCATTAAAGCAAGGGTGGCTAGGAGTGTAGAGGCGGGCATTACGCCATTAAAGACGTCAAGCATGTTCACTACATTGGCGGGCCCGGCTACGGCAAGGGGTAGCAGGAGCCAGTAGATTATCGTCAGCCTAAGTCTCCCCAACACTGGGACTAATGGGCGCCCCAGCTGTACTTGAGCTGGCCATACGGCGTGTGCGGCCACCACAGGCAGCACAGCGAGCAGAGTTAGCGCGGTCTTCGTTAAGCCGCCCAGCACCTTGAAATCATCAACTAGCCCCACCAGGAAGGCAGTAGTCGCCACTAGCGCGAGTGTAGTGGTCTGAGGCAGCAGGCTGGGGTGAAGTAGCACCAGGAGAAGTAACGAGGGCGTAATAGCGATGTATAGCGCAACTCCTCCCGAGTATGGCACGAGCGGCCTACCAGGCTTGTGCACGTCAGGCCTCACGTGGCCTATGGCCCGCATCGCCCTCGCAATGAGCGGAGTGGCTAGGTAGGCGATGGCTGCCGCGAACAGGGCTAGTGAGGCCTCAGCTGTGCTCACCACATCTCTCACCCAGCAGGGCAGCTGCTATCAGGGGGAACACTATTGTTGCATCTCCCGGCACGGTCACGTGCTTGGCGCTGGGCTTGAGCTTGCCCCAGCTTATGGCCTCCCGCGTCCTAGCGCCGCTCAAGCTGCCGTCCAGCTCGGTCGCAGTGGTTATGTACACCGCATAGTCAAGCCCGCCCCTGAACTGAGCCCACCATATCACATGGTGCTTGCTGATTCCCCCACCGAGCACGATTGCTCCCAGCTTCTTAGACTCGAAGACTATGTCGGAGATCCTGGCCAGATCTCCCACTATGTCCAGCTCGATTTTGAGGCCTGTTGAGCGGCCAGCTTCGTTGAAGGTGAATATAGCGGTGCCGAAGGCTGAGTCTACAATTCCGGGGGAGAACACCGGCACTCCTTTTGCTGCTGCCGCCGCCAGGATGGAATTCTCATCTCTCAGCCTGAGGCCAGCCTCGTGGAGCAGCTCACTGGGAGTCCACCTACGCTTCCTTGTGACCAGCTCCTCTAGGAGCCTGTGCACAAATTCCTCGATGAGGGGCCCGTAGCTCTCCCTCGGGACTAGCACGTTCCCTAGCCTGTGTACACCTAGCTCGGCTAGCATCGCGTCGTCGAGCTCGAACTCCCCCCTGTAGTATACGCCGCCTAGAGCTCTCGCCACGTCATGGTCTAGTGTGCCGCCCGTAGTTATTATCGCGTCCACCACGCCTTCCCGTACGAGAGTGGCTATTACACCCCTGAGGCCTGTGGCGACGAGATTGGCTGTGAAGGCCATGAACACTGTGCAGTCCGGGTCTTGTACCATGTCGCTTAAGATCCTGGCAGCTCGCGCCACGTATCGAGAGCTGAAGCCCCCCATCCTCTCATAAGCTTCCATGAGCTTGAGGGCGAGCGGAGCCAACCTCTTAAGCTCCTCTCTCCCTATGTCCTCAACCCGCTCCCTTAGTAGTTCCTCCCTGACCCTGCTCAAGCTCACTCCCTCACGTACAGGTATATTCTGTGCGACCTGCCGCCATCCCGGAACTCCACGATCTTCTTAGGCTTCCAGCCAACTACCTCAAAATCATGAGACACTATCCTAGTCCCGGGCTTCGCCTCCCTCTCCAGCTTAGGCCTCAGCCTCTCATTTACTGATGTGAGAAGGTAAAGGAATATGACATCGGCGGGGGGGAGCCTGAGCTCGAAGAAGTTGCCGTGTATTATGAGCACCCTATCCCTGACACCCTCCTTAATTGCGTTAAGAGCCGCTTTACTGACGAGGTCGCTGCGGAGCTCAATCCCTATAGCCCTAGCTCCGAATTCCTTAGCAGCTACTACAAGAACCCTGCCATCGCCGCAGCCGAGGTCCAGCACAGTCTCCCCCGGCTTAAGGCCGGCTACTCTCAGCATCTCCCTTACAACCTCCATGGGCGTCGGCACGAAGGGCACGGAGATGTAATAGCCCATGCCGATCACTCAGGATGGAGGTTAGGTGGGGGAGGGGAAAAACTTTGCCGCTCTCTCGCTCCGTATCGCTTTGTGCCTTTCCGGTAGGGAGCGTTTCATCGCAGTCTTCCTCTAAGTCTGCAGGAGGAAGATATCGAGGATGGCTTTGGGGGAGTTCATATAGCAGATGGGGGTGTTAATCTCCAAGGTGGGCGGCGTGCTGGTAGAGGTGAACTCGGCCTACTCCTCGGCGAGCGCGAGAATAATAGCCAGTGACCTAGGCCTAGACGTACACACCGCGTCAGCCTACGTAATAGCCCTGAGGGGGCTCAGAAAACGGTGTAAAAATACAGCTAAAGTATTGATGATTAAACTGCTACTGCTTCGAAGCCCGTAGCCGACATTTAGCGTGACTGAAATCGTCTCATGAACTCCTTGTTCTCACGACAGAACTTCCTGAAAGCCTCCCTGCTGAGCGCATCAGCCTCCCAGTTGAGGTTGCGGGGGATCCATTCAAACTTCACCTGCTTGAAGTTCCTCAACAGCCTCACCACCTGCCCGTACAAGGGCCTTATCCTCGGGCTCCTGACCGCATATAATCCGCTGAGCTGCCTTATAGCAAGTTGGCTATCACCCCGCACTACAAGCTTTCCCTCCACATAGCCGTGCTCAACAAGCCACTCTAGCGCTCTGATGAGAGCTGTGTACTCCGCCACATTATTCGTAGCACCCTCACCCACGGCAGCCACTCCCGAGCCCTTATGCAGGCGCCTATCCCCCCTATATATGACGAAGCCGTAGGTGGCCACGCCCCCAGGATTTATCGGCTCACAGGCACCATCAAAGTATACCACTATTATGTCGCCGCCCTTGCTCGCCTTAACCCCTCCGAAGCTGAGATGCGGCATTCCCCATCCACTAGCTAACAGCTTATAACTCGGGAATGGAGCCGGGGCCGGGACTCGAACCCGGGAATAAGCCGGTCTGCAGCCGGCCGCCTTAGCCTCTCGGCCACCCCGGCCAGTGGTTAATGGACCTTCAGACTTTAAAAGCTTTGAGGTATTGAAGCATACCTATAGGTGATAATAGCGACTGGCCCTGCTGCCACTCATGATCTCATGGCACGCTCTAAAGTTTAAACAAGTGAGCGGCAAGGACAGGCGGTGAAGAGTGTTAGAGAGTTAAGGGACTTAGCGTGGCAGAGGATTAAGATACTGCTCAGGCTGGCTGACAACACTATTAGGAGCGATGAGGCGCTCGCTAGACGTTACGTAGAGCTAGCTTTTAGGATAGCAGCTAAGGCCCGCCTGCGGCTCCCCCGATCCCTCAAGAGGAGGTACTGCAGGAGATGTAAAGTCCCCCTAGTGCCAGGCTTAACTGCTCGTGTCAGGATAAAGGGAGGCGAAGACGGCCGGCTCATAGTGACCTGCCTCCGCTGCGGATATGTACGCAGGTATCCGCTAAGGAAGCGCTCAACTTAAATAAGCGCTGAGAGCTGTGGACGCGGTGATGAGCCCAGGCGAAACTGAGATGTGAGGATTTCGGCCTTGGCTGACGATACCTCCATTATCTGTTTCCCTCCAACTGGCGAATTCTGTTAATCACTTATAGAGGATGTTTTCGGGAAGGGCGCCTTAATCGAGAGGCAGAAGGCAGAGCTCTTGAGGAAGGTTACCGTCTCGATAGTTAAGGAGACCGGCTAGCCTCAGCACTACACCTGGGTGATAACACGTGAGGTTCCAGAGGAGAACTGGATGGTGGATAGGCTTACCGTGCCTGAACTGAAGGTCGAGCTTAAGGCGGAAAGGGAGCAGTGAAGACTTCAGTCTTGAAGGAGCTTCAGGACAGAGCAGCACACTTCTGATGTGAAAGCGTTCTATTAACGTTAGCCGAATATCTGGGTGTGGAGATTGACTTAATCTCTAAGATAGCCACATACGTAGGAGCGGGGGTATACGTTCTTAGGCGAATATTTTAAATGAGGACTCCAGCTAATGCTGGAACGGGTGCTGTTAGTGCGCGCGATAGTGAGGGGACAGTGCCCTAACTGTGGGGGCCCCATCTCCGATGATAGGCTGGAGAAGGGGCTCCCTTGCGCAGACTGCCTGCCCAAGCCCTCACCTGAGCTGCTCGAGCTGGCGGACAGGGGGGATAGGTTGAGGTTCCTGGAGGAGTTGTGCAATGAGTTATCAAAGGCAGGCAGGCTTAAGGGCTACAGGAGGATACTCGAGGAGGAGGAGGCCCTTAGGGAATTTGAGCAATTCTTCGAGAGAGCACTCGGCAATAGGCCTTGGAGCGCTCAGAGGACTTGGGCTCGTAGAGTGCTGGGCGGCAAGTCCTTCACTATACTAGCGCCGACTGGCGTTGGGAAGAGTGTGTTCGGCATCATAATGGCCCTGTACTTGGCCTCGAGGGGAGCTAAGTGTTACCTAGTCTTGCCGACCAGCGTGCTCGTTAAGCAGGCTAGCGAGAGGGCTGAGGCTTATGCCGAGAAGCTCGGGGCTGAGGTCAGGATTCTGGCGTACTTAGCTAAGAGCGGTAAGGCTAGAGAAGAGTTGTTAGAGAGGATTAAGAGCGGCGACTATGATGTGCTGATAACTACCTCTCAGTTTCTGGCGCGCCACTTCGAGTTACTTGAGGGCTCTCACTTCGACTTCATATTCGTTGATGACGTGGACGCCGTTATGAAGTCCTCCAGGAATATCGATAAGATCCTAGTGTTGCTCGGCCTGCCTTCCGAGGCTGTTGAGGAGGCATACGAACTCGTAAAGCTCAAGCTGAAGGTGGCGGCGGCTCTCTCCAGCAGGAGGGGAGTTCCGCCCGAGATGAGGGAGGAGCTTGAGAGGTCTAGGGAGAGGCTTAGAAAAAGGCTAGAGGGGCTGAGGATCGGGACGCTGGTAATATCCACTGCTACAGGCCGCCCCAGGGGGCTTAGAGTCAGGCTGTTTAGAGAGCTTCTAGGATTCGAGATAGGCTCGAGAGCTGAGTTGCTGAGGAACGTCGTAGACGCATACTCTCTAGTGGAGGAGGGCAGCGTCGAGGAGAGGGTAGCCGAGATAGTGAAGGCATTAGGGAGGGGAGGGCTTATCTTCCTACAGCCTGGCGTGGGAGAGGACTATGTTAAGAGGTTGCTAGCATTATTGGAGGAGAAGGGGATTAAGGCTGCGCTAGTGACATCTAGGAGCAAGGAGGCCCTTGAGGCTTTTGAGCGGGGTGAGCTGGATGTCTTAGTGGGCTACGCAATATATTACGGCCTCCTCGTGAGAGGTGTAGACCTCCCGCACGTTATAAGATACGCTGTGTTCGCCGGGGTTCCTCACTTCCGCTTCACAGCAGAGGTGAGCGAGGCTGGCCCCCTCAGGCTCCTCCAGCTGGCTCAGGTCCTCAGGAGCGTGGTCACAGGCGATGAGGGAAGCGCGCTTGATAGACTCACTGCCAAGCTCAGGAGGCAGCTAGCCAACTTGGAGGCAGCCGCTTTCCAGAGGCTTTCTGAGGCCCTAGTTGAGGGCGTTAAGCCTGAGGGCTACTTGGGCTACCTCTACGAGCTCTTTGAGGAGTTGAGGGAGAGGCTTAAAGACCTCCTCTCACGGAGGGAGGTGCTTGAGGCCTTAGAGGCACGTACGCTAGCCTCGATAAGGTTCGTGGATGGCAAGCCTTACCTCCTGCTCCCTGACGCGCCTACCTATTTACAGGCTTCGGGCAGGACCTCCAGGATGTATGCAGGGGGCATATCCAGGGGGCTTGCAGTAGTTGTAACTGACGATGAGAAGCTGCTGAGCGCATTGATGAAGCAAGTCAGCTGGTACGTCGACGAGGTATCCTGGACAAAGTATGAGGAGCTAGATCTAGGCGAGATTCTCAAGGAGATAGACGAGGACAGGAGGAAGATAAGGGACTTGTGGGAGGGCAGAGTTAAGACCGGAGTCAGGGACCTCGTGAAGACCGCGCTGGTCGTGGTAGAGTCGCCCACTAAGGCTAGGACGATAGCCTCGTTCTTCGGCAGGCCGTCTAGGCGCAGGATGGGTAACATCAATGTCTACGAAGTCAGCGTGGGCGACTACATCCTTCTCATAGCCGCGAGTAAGGGTCACCTCCTAGACCTAGTCACGGATGAGGGCTTCTACGGCGTCGTAACGCAGGATGGCCGCTTTATTCCAGTTTACTCGACGATAAAGCGCTGCAGGAAGTGTGGCGAGCAGTTCACTGAACTCGGAGAAGGAGGGGTCTGCCCGTACTGCGGTTCAGAGAACATCGTGGATCAGCTTGACACTATAAACGCCCTTAGAGAGGCGGCAAGGGAGGTAGACCTAGTGCTCCTCGCCACTGACCCTGATACTGAGGGTGAGAAAATAGCGTGGGACCTCTACCTACTGCTGAGCCCCTACACCGGCGAGATAAGGAGAATCGAGTTCCACGAGATAACTAGGAGGGCCTTCGAGGAGGCATTGCGGAATCCCAGAGCCATAGATATGAGGAGAGTGGAGGCGCAGCTGGTCAGAAGGATAGAGGACAGGTGGATAGGCTTCTCGCTCAGTCAGAAACTGTGGACCGAGTTCGGCAGGAGGTGGCTCTCCGCTGGGAGGGTTCAGACCCCAGTGCTAGGCTGGGTGATAGAGAGGTTCAGGAAGGCTAAAGATAGTATAAAGCCCGTCTTCAGGTTAAGGCTTGAGAACGGGCTCACGCTGAGCTTCGAGTGCGAGGAGCTCGAGAAGCCAGCGAGAGAGATAGCTAAGGAGCTGAGGGATGGCGTCGTCGTCATAGAGCAGCTAGGAGTTGAGTTAAGCAAGATACCGCCTCCCCCGCCCTTTACCACTGATGCTATGTTGAGGGAGGCGGCCGCCTCCCTCA
>QMRZ01000023.1 GCA_003649495.1 Thermoprotei archaeon
AGGCTCGGGATACCCTCTGTTGTCCTCGCCGATGGGCCTGCTGGCCTGAGGATAAACCCGAGGAGGGAGGGGGATGAGAGGACCTACCACGCCACCGCCTTCCCAGTAGCGGTGATGCTGGCCTCCACTTGGAACCCCGAGGTCGTGGAGAGGGTTGGGAGGGCGATGGGGGAGGAGGTGAGGGAGTACGGCGTCGATATACTCCTGGCACCAGCATTGAACATTCACAGGAACCCGCTGTGTGGGAGGAACTTCGAGTACTTCTCGGAGGACCCCCTCCTCTCCGGCGAGATGGCGGCAGCCTTCGTTAGGGGCGTCCAGTCGCAGGGGGTTGGCGCCTGCGTGAAGCACTTCGTCGCGAATAACCAGGAGACTAACCGCTTCTTCATCGACACGATAGTCTCGGAGAGGGCGCTGAGGGAGATATACCTGAGGGGCTTCGAGATCGCGATCAAGAAGGGCAGGCCCTGGGCCGTGATGAGCGCCTACAACAAGCTCAACGGGAAGTACTGCTCACAGAACGAGTGGCTCCTCACGAAGGTGCTGAGGGAGGAGTGGGGCTTCGAGGGCTTCGTGATGACCGACTGGTTCGCAGGCGAGGACCCGGTGGAGCAGCTGAAGGCGGGGAATGACATGATAATGCCGGGCAAGGCGTACCAGGTGAACCCGCAGAGGAGGGATGAGGTGGAGGAGATAGTCAGGGCGGTCAGGGAGGGGAGGCTCAGCGAGGAGGTGCTGGATAGGAGCGTGAGGCGGATACTCAGGGTGCTCGTGAACTCCCCATCCTTCAGGGGGTACAAGTACTCGAACCAGCCGGACCTCGACGCGCACGCCAGGGTCGCATACGAGGCCGGGGCTGAGGGGGTCGTGCTCCTGAAGAACGAGGGCGCTCTGCCCCTGAGCGAGGAGGCGAGGATAGCGGTCTTCGGGACTGGCCAGATAGAGACCGTGAGGGGCGGGACCGGGAGCGGCTACACGTACCCGAGGTACACGATCTCGATACTCGAGGGGATGAGGGAGAGGGGCCTGAGGGTGGATGAGGAGCTGGCCGAGCTCCACGAGAAGTACATACGTGAGATGAGGGAGAGGGAGGAGTACAAGGTGAAGTACGTGTTCAACCAGCCCGTCATGCCGCGCCTGCCCCAGGACTTCCTGAGCGGGGAGGAGGTGGCGAGGTTCGCGGAGAGGAACGACGTCGCCGTGGTGGTGATAACGAGAGTCTCGGGCGAGGGCGCTGACAGGAGGGCCGAGGAGGGCGACTTCTACCTGGCAAAGGATGAGAGGAGCCTCCTGGAGAAGGTGTCCCGCGCCTTCCACGCCAGGGGGAAGAAGGTGGTAGTGCTGCTCAACATTGGGGCGCCCATAGAGGTCGCCAGCTGGAGGGACATGGTGGACGCGATCCTGCTGATATGGCAGGCTGGGCAGGAGACGGGGCGCATCGCCGCTGACGCGCTGGTGGGGAGGATAAACCCGTCCGGCAAGCTCCCAGTCACCTTCCCCAAGGACTACGGGGACGTGCCCTCCTGGAGCTTCCCCGGCGAGCCCAGGAGCGGCCCGGTGAGGGTGGTGTACTACGAGGATATATACGTGGGCTACAGGTACTACGACACCTTCGGGGTGGAGCCAGCCTACGAGTTCGGGTACGGCCTGAGCTACACGACCTTCGAGTACAGGAACCTGGAGGTGAGGCTCGAGGGCGATGTAGTGAAGGTATCCTTCGAGGTGGCCAACACGGGTAAGCTCCCAGGCAAGGAGGTGGCTCAGGTCTACATTAGGGCCCCCAGGGGCAGGCTCGACAAGCCTTTCCAGGAGCTGAAGGGCTTCCACAAGACGAGGCTCCTCAAGCCCGGAGAGGCGGAGAGGGTAGTTATCGAGATACCCCTGAGGATGCTGGCCAGCTTCGACGGCAAGGAGTGGGTTGTGGAGCGTGGCGAGTACGAGGTGAGAGTCGGCGCATCCTCAAGGGACATAAGGCTCACCGGCAAGTTCACGGTGGATAGGGAGGTCAGGTACAAGCCGTAGAGCCCTGGACACGGGCTCAGGGCTTACCCCACCGCCAGCTCACCCACTGAGCACGTCTCGACGTACCTCGCCGCTGCTCTTTTTAGCTGTCTATCCTCCGTGACTAGAGTAAGCCTCCTCTTGATGGCCGCAACTATGTAGGATGCATCATAGGCTGTGAGCCCCGTGGACAGAGCTATGCTGAGAACCTCCTCCTCATACGGGTGTATTGACAGTACTTCCATGTACTCAACCACCTCCTTGAGCACGTTAACTACGTGTAGGGCTTCTTCTCGGGTGAGCTTGCCTAGGACGTGTATCTCCTTCCAGAGCCCATTACAGACCTCGTATATGGCGAGGCACTGGGTGCACTCGCCGAGCAGGATGCGCACTCTCCCCGCCTTGAGGGCAGCTAGCAGTGAAGATGCGTCAAATAACAGCCTTGGCATAGGCATCACCTAGACTCCCTATCCGCCCTGATGAGCTGGACGAACTCGTCAACATCCACCTTATCAAGCACGCCTCTCAGCTCCTCCACCCTCCTCTCCAGCTCTTGCAGCTTGCGCCTCCTAACCTCCTCTTCAAGGGCTTTGCGGAGGAAGGCGGAGATCCTTATCCCAAGCCTCTCCGCCTCCTCCTTCAGCTCCACAGGGACCTTAGCTGAGACAGTTACGTACCTCTTCATGCCCACCTGCGATTACTACCATGATATACCCACCTTAAATGTCTACCTATATCTCGCCCAAAGAGCCTTAAGCTTCATTACTCCCCGGCGATGAAGGCTACGGCGTGTGCTGGCTCAGGCCCTTATAAGTAATTAATAATAGTCCGCGGAGCTACGTGGCTATCGAGAGCTATCATGTTGGTAGTGGGGGTAGTGGGTAGCCCGCGCAAGGGAGGGCTGACTACTAAGCTCGTGGGGGAGGCGCTGGCAGGGGCTGAGGAGGCTGGCGCTGCTACGAGGTTGATATACTTGATCGATTATGAAGTGAGGCCTTGGACCCCGGAGTCGCCGAGGGCGCCGGAGGAGTTGAATGAGGTCATGAGGGGGGCTGACGGCTACGTGATAGGAGCGCCCGTCTACTATCTAGACGTTAATGGCCTCACTAAGGACTTCATGGACACTGTGGACCTGGGGGATTCGAACGGGAAGCCGGGGCTCGGCATAGCGGTGGCCGGGGGGACTGGGAAGGGGCTAGTGCTGGCGGTGAAGAGCATATACTACTTTTTCTTCTGTAAGGGGATAAGGCCCCTTGAGCCGCTGCCCGTCTCCCGCTTCAACTTTGAAGATGCGCTGAGGAGGGCCAGGGAGCTGGGCCGCGAGCTGGCCGAGGCGGCGAGAGAGAGGAGGCCCTTCAGGAGCCTGGAGGAGAGGATCAGGTGCTTCAATAGCCTGAGGTACATGCGGATGGATATGCTCGACGAGATCCTGCTATTAGCCGAGCAGCTCCTGAAGGCCTCGCCCAAGCGGGAATACTTAGAGGAGGCGAAGGCCTGCTACGAGAGGGCTAAGCGCCTCGCGGGGGAGGGCAGGAGGAGCGAGGCAGTGAAGTACGCTGTGAGGGCCTACGAGCTACTCTACTACTGAACAGGCTACGGGATATTATCTGATGGGTATTCTTGTTGGTTCGATTACCTCAGGTAAAATTTAGACTTATGGAAGTATGGGATGCAAAGGTACTTAAGCTAAGTTAGAGGTAATATCAATGGTGCCGGAGTGAATAGGACCCTGGAGAACCTGGTGAAGGCGTTTATAGGCGAGAGCCAGGCTAGGAACCGCTACACCTTCTACGCCAGCGTCGCTAGGCGGGAGGGCTTCGAGCAGATCGCTGAGGTATTCCTCGTGACCGCTGATAATGAGAGGGAGCATGCTGAGACCCTCTTTAAGCTCATTAATGAGCTGAGGAGTAAGGCGGGCGAGGCTGTGGAGGAGCTGAAGGTGGAGGTAGTCGCGCCCCTAGTCCTCGGCAGCACCGCCGATAACCTGAGGGCGGCAATCGCGGGGGAGAACTATGAGCACACGAAGATGTACCCAGAGTTCGCGAGAGTGGCTGAGGAGGAGGGACTCCCCCACGTGGCTGCCAGGCTTAGGGCGATAGCTCGAGCTGAGCAGCATCATGAGGAGAGGTTTAGGAAGCTGCTCAGGGAGGTCGAGGCTGGTACGGTCTTCAAGAAGGATAGGGAGGTGTGGTGGGTATGCAGGGTGTGTGGCTACGTGCACTACGGGAGGGAGCCCCCGGAGAAGTGCCCGTCGTGTGGTCACTCCAGGAGCTTCTTCCAGGTAATGTGCGAGGAGTATTGAGCCGAGATTTTTCTTTCCTCAAATTCCTGCAGGTTAACTAGATTAGGCTAGCTACGGCTACCCTCTCGTGAACTCCTGGGAGAGGGTCTGCAGAGCTATGGAGCTATCGATCCCAGACAGGGTCCCGATATATGAGATGCACGTGCCCCCAGCTATAGCCTCGGTAATACTGGGCAAGAAGCCCAGTGAGGTGTTACTCCACAACCCCGAGGCGGTTTTCGAGATGGCTGCCTCGGGCCGGCGCATTGACGTGGATAGTTTGAACAGGCGGATAGCTGATGAGCTGGTGGAGGTGTGTGAGAGGGCCAGGATAGACTGGGTGCGGGTTGTGTGGGGCTACGCGCGCCCGCCCAGGAGAGTGAGAAGGCTCGGGGACCACGTGTGGGAGGTGGATGGGGCCGTATACGCCTGGTCTGGGGAGACTCTGTGGAGGCTCGATGAGCCCAGCAGCTATGACCCGGATGATGTGCTCAGGATGTGTAGGGAGTCCAGTGTGGAGGTGGAGGATGACGTATTCGACGTGTTGAGGCACGTTGTGAGGCGAGTTAAGGGCTTGAAGTTCATCTCATTTGACGCGGATGGGACGTGGGGCCCCATAGTCTCTTCCCCTAACCTGCTTAGGCACGTGCTGAGGTGGATGTACACGAGGCCCGACGTGGTGGAGGCGCTGATAAGACGCTACACGCGCTGGGCGGTGGAGGTGGGGAGGCGCGCAATAGATGAGGGGGCTGACGCGGTGCAGATGTGCGTGGACTATGGGAACAAGAATGGGCCCTGGATGTCGCCCGCGATGTTCAAGCGCTTCATCAAGCCAGCGCTAAGGGAGCATGTGAACGCGTTCAAGCGGCGAGGGGCTTTCGTGGTCCTCCACTCCGATGGCAACATCGAGCCCCTGCTGCCCGACATCGTGGACGCGGGCGTAGACGCGTATCAGGGGATAGACGTGATGGCAGGGATGAGCCTAGCCAGGGTCAAGGAGCTGTACGGGGATGAGCTGTGCCTGGTGGGGAACGTGGACCCCAGGGTCATAGAGTTCGGCACTAGGGAGGACGTGGAGAGGGAAGTCGACAGGTGCTTAGCCGAGGGGGCTCAGGGCGGGGGCTACGTGCTGTCAACATCAGCTAATATCTCGGCCAACACCAATGCCCAGAATTTCCTCCACATGATAGAGTACGCCGTGAGGAGAGGGACGTATAATCGCCTTACACCGTGAGCCCGAGATGGCCTTCCTACTAGCTTGAGGGGCGCCCTAGCTTAGAGCCGCTCAGCTATGCAGGTCCCCGGATGCATTTAAACCGCGGTTACCGCCTAGCTCCATGCCGCTCCAGCACAACCTCTAGTACGCTGCCAGCCCCCACCTCCACGATATCCCTAAACTCCACCACTACCTCGTCTCCACGTCGGCGTACTGCTCTGGGCTTTAGCTGCGTGTCGTCCAGCCTCATCTCTAGGCCCTCCCAGCCGCTCTCAGCTCTGAGCACGAGCCTCCTCACCTTCACGCGCCCGTACTTCACCGCCACCTCCACCCTCTCCACGCTCCCGCGCGCCTCCCTCAGGAGTGTGCCCCACCCGTCGGGGGTTATGAAGAAGCCCTTCAGGGGGTTTAGGGGCGCGTTCGGCTTAAACGTGAGAGTTGCCGATGGCGCCGAGTACCTGTAGCCCATGGCGGCCTCCAGCAGAGACCAGCTGCTCATAGCCCTCACGTAGTGGTCGCCGCACTCCACCTCGTTCCAGGGGTTCATGCAGCTCCCATCATACCTCCTCCTCACGCCCCTGACGATCCTCATAGCCAAGTCGTACATGCCCTCGTAGAGGAGGAGGCTCGCCACCTCGTACTCCACGCCAGTCCAGACCTCGTCGCAGTATAGTATCGGGGTCTCGGGGCGTCCGCCCCTGGGCCAGGTGCAGTTGAGGAGCCCGGGGTGCTCCTCGTGGGCGAATATCCTCCCCCGGCGGGGGAGGCCCCTGAAGTTCTCCCTCCAGTTGTACTTCATTATGGAGAGCAGGGCCCTCCTCACGTGCTCCCTAGGTAGCACGTAGCCGAGCCCCAGCATGTGGGCCCACCACTGCCCCACCAGCTGCTCGGCCAGGCACCCCTCGTACCACTGGTACTCCAGGCTCTTGTCCCTGAACACCTGGACGTAGTACTCGCCATTCCAGCACAGCCTGTCGTACGCCCTGCTCGCTCTCTCGAAGAGCCTCAGCATCTTATCGGCATACTCCCCCTCTCCAAGCTCCTCAGCCATCCTGGCCATCGCGAGGAGTGATGCGAGGTACAGCGACCCTATGAAGGTGTTCGCGCCGTAGACCGATACGTCGAACGTGCTGGGCTGCTCACCCCACATCACCCCCTCCTCATCAACCTCGTAGTTAGTCAGCACGTAGTCCATTAGGCGCTTGAGCCGCGGCCAGATCTTCTCGAGCCACTCCCTCCCCGCGCCCCACAGGTACTCCCTGTAGGCCTTGAGCACCGCTCCCAGCATGCCGTCGATCGCCGGCTTCTCCGGCCCTCCGATGGGCCTGTCCCAGGGCCTAGGCAGGTAGAGGGGCAGGACCACTCTGTGGGGTATGTAGCCGCTCGGGTGCTGTTGGTGGAAGAACTCCACCTCCCGCATCGTCCTCTCAAGCTCGGGGAACAGCCTGGACAGCGTCTGCTCGTAGTTCCACACGTGGGTGCAGTTCAGGGGGCAGCAGCCCCCGTGCCTAGCCCACGTGCTCGCCCCGTGGCACCCCTCGAAGCCGTAGAACCTGCCGTCCTCAGCCCAGAAGCAGGTGGGGCTCCTTATGATAGAGATGTTAGCCGAGACCCTATCGAGGAGTGCGTAGGGGAGGGTGCTGTCGTAGAATGTGTCGTGGAAGAGCATGGTCTCCTCAATGAGGCGATTGAGGTTCTCGTAGACGTAGCTCAGCACCTCCTCCACTCCCTGGAATAGCTTGGCGTACATGTTGCCCACCCAGAATAGGCTCTTCTCGTCCCTGACTGGAGAGTACCCCTGCTCCCAGTTCACGTACCTGTTCGGGAAGTACCAGGCGTAGATGAACACGACCTCCCTCTCCTCCCCCGGCTCTAGCCTGAACTTACAGGCTAGGGCTGAGCACCACGTAGCGCCTGGCCAGCTCTCCACGCCCCTCTCATCGTTCGGGAGTGTGCCGCTCCTCGAGAACTCCGCCCATAGCTCGTCGAGGCTACTCCACTGGAGGAGCCAGGTGTGCTCACCCTCGCCCACGAGGGCGAGCGCCACCTCACCCCACCTCGGCGAGCTCCTCTCGATGAGGGAGTTCCGCATGACCACGGCCGTCAGGCCATTCCTTCTAAGGAGCTCGTTGTAGTTGCCGCCGTAGAGCCTGAAGTTCACGCCCTTTATCTCGCCTACCCCATCCCATCCCACGAAGTTCTGGAGGGACGCCATTAGCGAGACCTCGCGAGGCTCCCCGCTCGCGTTCCTCACAGCGAACTGGAAGAGTATGACTGGGAGCGCCGAGTCCCTAGCGTTGAGCGGTATCAGGGGCGAGAATGCCCTCAGCTTGACCTCTACGGGCATCTCCTCATCCTCGTAGATCACGGTGGCAACCGGGTACTCCCCCACAAACTTCGTCTCGTCGACTGTGGGCAGCTTCTCGACGAGCTTCCTCAGCTCCTCGGGGACATGGTGGTCGTTGGCCAGCACGCCGGGCTCGAACTCATCCGTAGGGGGCTTAGACTGCAGCAGCTTGGCGCCAGCCCCCTCCACCCATATTGCGAAGAACGAGTAGGGGACATACGCCGTGTGGCACGGCACGTTCAGGACCTCCCATTGCCTGAGGCTGCCATCCCCGCATATGGAGATCGTGCCCGTGCCTATGCCGCCCAGCGGCATTGCAACACACCTCAGCCTCTCCCCCTCGTACACCACCCAATCCTCCCCGCCAGCTCCCCGCTCAACAGCCAAGCTCAGCCCCCGGCAGTTCATGGCCCCCAGGGTACAAGAGAGTTGAGAGAGTGGCTCAGCCGCCCTCCCATGGCAGCACCACTCTGTCGAGCTCTAAGTGAGAGATGGGCTCCGCGAGCCTGCGCACGTAGTCGGGGAGCAGGGGCATGTAGCCCCTATACCTGTAGTCCCCGAGCACTATCACAGCCGTGTCACGCGGGCTCCTGAGCGCTCGGCCCAGCGCCTGTGACGCCCTCCTCAGGGCTGGGTAGATGTAGGCGTAGAGCCTGCCCTTCTCCTCCCCGTAGAGCTCCTGGTAGTACTCTACGTATAGCCTGGTCTTCGCAGTCGGCTTCTCAAAGGGGATCCCGGCTAGGAAGACGCACATCAGCTCTTCGCCAGGGTAGTCAGCCCCTTCCGCGAACCTCCCCCCCATCGGGCCTACGAGGAGGCCGCGCCCCTCCCTGGCCAGGGACTTGAAGGCCCTCAACATCTCCGCGGCTTCAAGGCCACTCATCCCCCTCCTCTCCAGGAACACCTCGTAGCCCAGGGCCTCGGCGGCGCCGCGCAGCCCCGCCCTCAGGAGGCCCTCCTGCACTCTGTAGCTAGCGGTGAATACCGCTGCATTCCTCCTGACCCTGCTCAGGAGCCTGGCTATGGCCTCAACATACCTCCCCGCCATCTCCTCGCTCAGCTCCTCCCCCCTAGTAGTCAGGTCCCTCACTAAGTAGACTGCCGCGTTCCCGCGCCCGTAGGGGCTCGGCACAGATATCGAGTAGTAGCTGGAGAGGCCCACCGTCTCCGCGAAGGCCTCGACGGGCGACAGGGTTCCAGACATGAGGATCACGCGTTTAAACGAGCCCCAGACCTCTGAGAACGCCTCCGCCGCGCGCATGTCCCATATGCTCAGGTGCAGCCTGCCCCCCAACCTCTCGGCTATGAGAGCAACCCCCCTCACCCCGGATAGGGCGAGGGCCCTCTCGAAGAACTTGGCGAAGTGGTAGAGGCTCGACCTGGGCCTCCTCCCCTCCCTAAACCTGGCCTCGCGGATTGCCTGGCCAGCCCTCAGGGCCTCCTCAAGCAGCAGCTCAGGGCTCGGGGGGAGTAGCTCCTCGGGCTCAAAGGCCTCAGCGTCATCCTCCCCTAACCCCCTGAACCTCTCCAGAGCCCTCCTCTCGACGTGCTCCACGAGCGACTCCACCTCATCATCCCCCAGCTCCACGGCCTCAGCCCTCGCCCTCCTGAGGGTGCCCTCAGTTATCGTGTCTCCCCCCAGGTTGAGGCCCTGGAGGTTGTGAGCCTCATCCACCACGAGGATCGACCTGTGGAACGGGAATATGGACCTCAGGCTCCAGCCGAGGCTCGGGTTCACGACGTAGTTATAGCTGAGCGAGACCACGTCCGCGTACCTGAGGAGCTCCCTCTGAAGGAAGTAGGGGCAGACCCTCAGCTCGGCAGCTGCCTCAAATATCTCACCATAGGTGAGAGCTCCCCTCTCCACTAGGGGCTCGACATCAACTCCCCTCCTAAGCCTCCTGTAGTAGGGGCACCTGCTCCTCTGCCGCGAGCATATGTAGGAGACTTCCGTGTAGTCGAGGGGCTCGCCGAACTCCCTAGCCAGGAGGCACATGTCCCTCTTACCCCTGAAGCTCATGGCCAGGAAGTCGAGCCCCGCCCTCTCTCTGAACACCTTGAACTCCTCCACGGGCCTATCCGTCTCACTGCCGGTCCTCACCGCCCACACCACTCTGACCCCGCGCCTCAGGAAGGGGATGAGGGCGTATATCACGACGGGCGTCTTGCCGAAGCCCGTGGGGGCCTCCAGAACGATATTCCCCCGGTGGAGCTCCCTGGCTATGGCCTCGGCTACCTCGATCTGGTGGGGGCGGGGCTCGTAGGGGAAGCGCACCGACGTGAACATGAGGCCCGGGCCCCCGCGCCAGCCCAGCCCTAAAACCTTACGCTCAGAGAAGAGCGGAACTGCGCTAAATTAGCACCTGAACGGCGCACGTAGCTGGGACCTCCCCCGGGATGGGCGAGTTGGGCGAGGAGAGGGTGAGGCCCTGGAGGGGGAACCAGCACTACTGGGAGTATGGGGGAGAGCCGGTACTGCTGCTGGGGGCTGTAACATTAGACTGTAGCTTTCTGTACTGTTGTGTGTCTTTTCATGCCTCTTAGCGCTATTAGATATGCCGACGCCGTATGTTTGTCTAGTCCATATCTCCTAGCAATCTCATCGTGCTCTCTTGAATGTGTTGTTCCTTTCGGATCTACATAGTATACTTTGATCGAGTAGAGTGGTGCCTTCACCGCTACTAAATCTATTATAGAGCGGCGGAAGACCGAAACCCTCCAGTTATAGTTTTCATGCAGCCTCCTGCCATTCCTAATCCACAGGAGCCTTAGCTTGCCCAAGACCTCAGGATTCTCTAGAAACAACATCTTAACGCCGTGGTGGTAGGCGTAGCGGAGCATGCTGTGAACAGCCATGCCGATGATGCTCCTAGCCCTCCTCCTCGAACAGCCCCTTCTCGATGCTTCCTCGAACCAGAACGTCCTAGCGTCTCTTAGCCTCCCGTACTTATCTACTACTGCTAGGTTCAGCCTATCAGTATTAACGTCCACACCACCGTAGAGCCCTCCATCGCTTCTACTATACTTGGTTACGTGCCCGTAGTAGAAGTCCTTAGGTATGCCCACTTGCAGCTCCCCTTTAACGAACAGCTCCCCGCTCCTAACGTTCCATGACCTAACCACTATCCTTGGGTTATATGGCTGCCTTTCCTTCAGTACTGCTCCTATGAGTTCTCTATAGACTCCCGATGTTGTTGCCCTAAGCTTTATCCTCCTGCTATCTCTGTCATAGTTGAACGCCGTCACCCAGACCTCCTCCACGCTCTTTAATGTAATATTTCGTGGTGGATACTCTTTCTCGCTCTGCTGGAACATCAGCCAGTCTCCAAGCTCCACTTCCCTGAAGTCCACTCCTAGCCGCCTACATGACTCGTAGATGCCCATGACTAGGACTACTGATGAGTCAGCATACCTACGGTTAGGGATGACATCATACGCCACCCTCCTGAATGTGTTCTTCCAGGCGATCTTCGTAGCTGGCAGAGTAGGTAGCGCCTTAGCATGGGAGAGCACTCTATGCGTTGCTAGTTTAAACAGCCATGCCGTAGATAGTAGTAGCTTCGCTTCCTCGCCAGAGGCATTAAGACCAGCGGTAATGGTGACGTAGCTCATGGATAATCCCGAGTGGGGATATACCCAGAAAAGAAAGTTTAAGAGATTTACCAAGATATAGCCCCGGTGGGCTCTGGGTGCGCGAGGGGAGCATGGCTCCCGCAGCCCGCCCAGAGCCGCGCCGTGATGAACCCATCCGTGGCTGACGCAGGAAGATGCGCTTCGAAACATGACGCTACGGATGGGAGGAACGGCTCTGACGAGGACAACCTCTTCAACCACCCCGAGCTCGCGCTGCGCAACTTGGAGGCCCTCGCCCGGTGTGGGGGGAACTACGTGCGCTGCACCCTCTCATGCAGGGACCCGGGGAACGTCTGGCCCTTCGCGGAGGTCGGCGGGAGGTACGATCTCTCGAGGTTCAACCCGGAGTTCTGGGGGGCTCAGGCGCTTCCTGAGGGAGGCGTATGAGCGAGGCGTGATAGTTCAGGTGGAGATATGGGACCCCCACGACTTCTGGGACTGGGGAGGCGATGGCCCCTGGTCCCGGAGTCCCTGGAACCCCTCGATGAATGTGAATTACAGAGCTGGCGGCACGATCCTGCGCGAGGGCTGGCCGCATCACCCCTCTCACAGGCCTAACCCATTCTTCCTAGCCCCCGAGAAAGGAGATGCCGTGCTCCTCGAGTACCAGGAGCGCTTCGTGGCCAGAGTGCTGGAGGAGACTCTCGAGTTCCCAAACGTGCTCTACTGCATAGATAATGAGGCCCGGGCGTCACCGGAGTGGTCCCTGCACTGGGCCAGGTTCATGAGGGAGAGGGCCAAGGAGGCTGGGGTGGAGCTCCAGCTAGCTGAGATGTGGGACCCCTGGGATTTGAGGCACGAGCTGCACCGCGTCACCTACGAGCACCCCGAGCTCTTCACGTTCGTCGAGGCGTCGCAGAACAACTGGAGCAGCGGGCGCGTACACTATGATCGGCTGATCTGGCTCCGAGGAGTGCTCGAGAGGAGCGGGAGGCCCAGGCCGATGAATAACGTGAAGATATATGGCGCCCCGAGGCCCAGGGAGCCGGCCATCCCAGCTCTCAATGTGGATAGGTTCTGGAGGTGCATCTTCGCGGGCTGCGCCAACGCCAGGTTCCATAGGCCGCCCACCGGCATAGGGCTGAGCCCCCTATCCCAGGCGGTGATAAGGGCGGCCAGGACCTTCGCCTCGAGCTTCGACATATTCAGCTCTGAGCCCCGGCCAGACCTCGTGGAGTCTCCCCGCGAGGCGTACTGCCTAGCTAAGCCTGGTGAAGCCTATGCACTCTACCTCCCGAGCGGGGGGCGCGTCAGGCTCAAAGCCGACTGCCGGGGCAGCGTGGAGTGCCTCTGCCTCAACCCTGAGGGGAGCTCCTTTACTGCGAGGGAAGTGCGGCGGGTGGAGGAGGAAGTTCAGCTCAGAGCGCCATCGGAGGCTACCTGGCTTGCGCTCGTGCTGCCGCGTGCCTGAGGAGTGTTGGGGATGTATTTACACACGCTTTCATGCCACGGGCCCTACATCACCCGAGCTCCACCACCTCCTGGGCGCGCATGACCGCGCTCGCCTGACTCCTCAGTAGCTCCTCAACTAGCTCCCTCGAAACCCCGGCTGTGGTGCCGGGGGCTGTGCAGGCCGATGCCCCCACGGCCTGGGCGAAGGCCAGGATCTCGCACAGCTCCGCTAGTGGGATCTCGCCTACATTCACGCTCCTCAGCCTCTCGCCATACGCCTCGGCGAGCCTGAGTATCACCCCGGCGCAGAAGGCATCCCCCGCGCCGGTGGGGTCGACCACCTCTACCCTGAAGGCCCTCTGCCTGACCCGGTACCTCCTGCTCCTGGCGATGGCGCCCCCCTCCCCCAGGGTCACGAAGAGGAGCTTAACGCCGCTCGCCGCCAGGCAGTCGACTGCGCTCTCGAGGTCATCGACGCCCGCTATCTCCACTGCCTCTAGGCTGTTGCAGTGGAACACGTCCACGTGCCTGAGGGCCCTGCGGAGGAAGTCCCAGGACTTGCCCACGGGCTTCACAGTGTCCACGAAGGTGAGGCTGCCCAGGGACTTGGCCCTCTTCAGCACGTCCTCAAGCCTCTCATCAACCTCGCCTATTATCCCGGTAGCGATGTAGAAGATGTCGGGGTTCACGCGCTCGAGGGCCCCCATGACGTGTGAGGCCCTCATCAGGGTGCTGGAGCTGAGCTCCACGTGGAACCTCCTGTCCTCCCCCCTGACCACCAGGATGACGTTTTTGTTAGTGCTGTCGCCGGCTACCTCCACCATCAAGTTGATCCCGTAGCTCCTGAGGGTCCTCACTATGAACTCCCCGAAGATATCCCTCCCCACGGTGCTGACCACGGTGATGCTCTCGGGGGGCAGGCCTAGCTTCACGAGGTCTACGGCGATGTTGGCGGGGTGTCCGCCCACGCTGAGCCTTATCCCCCTGGGGGCCAGCACGAGCTCTCCAGGCTCCGCCACCCTCTCGAGGTCGGCGGCCACTATATCTGCTACCAGGAACCCGGCCAGTAGGATGTGCATCTGGGAGTGGGTCATCCACGTCGTTAAAAATGGTTTAGGCTATAGCTCGTAGACTACGCCCGGTATCCGGGGGAACGGCTGTACCTCACACACGTGCTCCGCGCCAACTACCCAGGCCACCAACCTCTCCACCCCTATCCCCGCGCCCGCGGTGGGCTTCAGCCTGCCCTCCCTAGCGAGCCTTAGGAGGAGGGCGTAGTTCTCCTTCCTCACTCCATCCCTCTCCATCTTCTTCACGAGCTTCTCGTACTCCCACTCCCTCCTAGCCCCCGAGAGCACCTCCCCGAGGCCGGGCAGGTAGAGGTCGTAGTTGTCCCACCTCCCCGTCTCGAAGTCCTCATAGTCGTAGAACTGCCGGGGAATGTTCACCACCCACACTGGCTCCCTAATATCCCTCGCCAGCTCGACTTCCCACTTCCCACCGTACTTCGCCTCCAGGTCCTCCCTGTCGTACACCCTGAATGGGGCGTCCGGTACTCTGAGCACCCCGTACCTACCCAGGATGGAGAGCTCCTCCCTGGCGCTCTTCTTCAAGTGCTCCACTAGCCCGCGGAGCAGCTTCTCCACCAGGCCCATGATATCCCTTGATGATGCGCCCCTAGCCTCGAAGTCCAGCTGCGTGAACTCGTATGCGTGAAGCCCGGTCCACGCCCTATCCCTCCTCTCCACCCTGATGTTGGGTGAGAGCACGAAGAGCTTCGGGTAGGCTAGGGAGCACGCCACCATCTTGTGTATTATCATGCTCAGAGTAGCCCTGACCCTGACCCCGTAAATCTCGACCTCCAGCCTCTTCTCTATGGATGCACCGGGGTCGGGCCACAGGGGATCCGTCACGCGCGACAGTATCACGGGGAGCAGCCACTCGTAGCCCTCCCTAATGAGGCTGGACGTCAAGTACTCGAGTGTCAGGGTCATGACCCTGGCTATAGCTCTCTTCCTCTCCAGCTCCTCACCCGACAGCTCCTCCAGGGGCTTAGGGAGCTTAACTAGCTTCGCCTTCACGGCCTCGGCATCTCAGGGGCCTCTCATAAACTTTTATGTCGCTTTCGCGTATGTATCCCAGAAGTAATCACTGAACGTCATAAATTCATTGTAAATTATATCATAGTTTCTATACATGCCGCGTATATGCCGTCATATAGACGGCAGCAGTCGCCCGCCCGAGGCTCATGCCAGTAAGCGGGCCTGATCATGGGCGTGCTAGGCCCACCCTGCGCACGGCCTTGACCACGGGTATGCCTATCACTATCATGAATGGCAGCTCGCTCGCTATTCCGAAGAAGAGCGCCACTGCCACGAAGCCCGGGTTAGTCCATTTAGCTAGCATCTGGAGGCCGACCGCTGTGGCTAGGAAGTAGAGGCCCGCCGCTATTATGGCGAAGCCCGCTAGCAAGCCAGCTACACACCCTATCAGGTACCCGACCAGCCACCTATCCCTAGCCTGGAACTTAGCGGTCAGGTAGCCCAGCAGGTAGAAGCAGGCGAAGTTAGCCGGCGTCCCGCTGAAGAGGGTCAGGAGGGGCGTGCCGTACCTGATGATGCTCGCTATGAACGTCCCCATGGCGGCGCCCAGCCCGCCCACCAGGGGGCCGTAGAGGGCTGCGAAGATGGCTGGTATGGCCACAGCTGGCCTGAACTGTATGATGAATGTAGTGGGTATGTACGCTGTGGCTAGAGACCCCACTGCGTAGAGGGCCGTGTTAAGCGCTACTAAGCTGGCCAGCCTAGCCTTGCTGAGCCTCATGTTAGTGTCACCTCACGAAGGCGCAATAAGATCCTTATGTTAAATTAATTAGATTGTTTATACTTCAGCTGGGCCTCTCGACTGGCGCGTAGCCGTGGGCAAAGCCCCAGTAGTACTCATCCACCAGGGCTGCCTCCGCCATCTTGTGCGTCCTGTAGACTAGGTAGGGGCCTAGCGGCAGGACAAGTAGAGCTGTTACCGGGCTTAACTGGGCCAGTGTGTTCCACGCGGCGTGGATGCCCATCGAGACGAGCATGGCTGGCGCGATCCTGAACCAGCTCACTGGGAGCCCGTTCACCTTAAGGTAGCCTATCCACCAGCCTATGAGGCCGCTGCAGAACATGTGCATCCCTATGGCCAGGGTCCTCACTACTACTATGAAGGGGCTTCCCGCCGCGAGGCCCCGCCCTATGTAGAGCACGTTCTCCACGAAGCCGAAGCCCAGGCCCGCAGCCGCGCCATAGAGCAGGCCGTCTAGGTGG
>QMRZ01000024.1 GCA_003649495.1 Thermoprotei archaeon
GGTCGGGGGTGCTTCGCCTTTTCGGCTTAGCCCCCCGGCTGGCCTCACCGGCCACCGGCCTCAGCCGTGATCGTCTGCATCGTAGACATATATAAACATTTGTGTCAGGAAATACGAGTCGAAGTGAACACTTACGAAAATCCTCCTCCGAGTAAATTTCGGGCGAACGAAAAATATATATGGGAGTACCCCGGCGGCCCCTCTCTGTTATACTATATATAATATAATGTATTATTGCGACTCTACAGCCTGGCGCTCTCGAGGACGCTGCGCAGGGGTATGGCGATGACTATGTACTGCTTGTCGGCCATGAGCTTCTCCTTCAGCTCCGCGGGCACGGGGAAGGCTAGGCGACCGTGACCGAACCTGACCGGCTTCTTGACGAATATTATGACACCATCCTTCACCTCCCATCACCCTCAGGTTTCCTCCTCCCGGTAAATTGCAGACGGGCATATATAAGGATTCAGCACACGTAGACGAACATTCAGCGAGAACGCGCACAATCTGACAAAATCATCAGCACTCAAGATCTTCGTCATCGATCGGCCAAGCCTGGCTCATCACTATCTTAACGTCTCCTGGCTATCCTATTAATCTTGTACCTGCCCATTATCTCCCAGATTTCCACCTCTATGCCTGGCTCAAGCTTTGAACGTAGGTCTGGGTCCTCAGGCATTGCTACCTCGAAGGTTGAGTAGTCCTCGAGGCTCATGACCTGTACGGCGTCCCCCATGGTGGCGAGGACCTGGCCTACGAACTTGCGTATGGTTGGAGCCTCGACTTTAGCGCCTGCGGGCGCTACCATCGTTCTCTTCACGCCATCGAATAATCCGACGGCCACCACCCTCACCTTCGCTGACCCATGCTTACCCGTCTTCGACCTCTCGACCTGTACTACCTTGCATGGCTCGCCATCTATCACTACGAAGGACCCCACCTTCAGGGATCCAGCATCGATTGGCTTAGTCGACACACCTACCACCATCTACGTAGCGGCGCTGGCCACTTAAATGTGTTAGGCCTAGCTGCGCTCACGTTTTTAAGACACTACCTGCTACCTCACCGCGTGAGAGTTTGGCTGTTCTCAAAAGAGGGGCGGGCCGCTTCCTCCCTACTCCTCAAGCTTGAGAAGCTGATGAGGGGTAGGGGCTTTGAGGTTGCAGCCCACAGCTCAGCTCCTCCAGAACTACGCGTTGCCAGGATGGATGCAGCTGAGGCTAAGCACTGGGCTGATGTAGTTGTAGTCGTTGGGGGCGATGGGACGCTCCTCCGCGCCTTTCACGAAGTGAGCGGCGCACTGCCAATGTTGGGGGTTAACAGTGGCAGCATCGGCTTTCTCATGGAGGTGGCACCGAGCCAGGTGGAGCGAGCTGTAGAAGCGCTGGCGGAAGGCGACTACGCTGTTGAGGAGAGGATGACTGGCGTAGCCCTGATCGGCGAGCGCGAGTATAGCTTCGTGAATGAGCTGGTGTTCTCCAGCCCGCGCCACGACAAGCTAGTGCTCATATCATCCTATGTCGACGGAGCCCTAGCCCAGCGGGGGCGCGCTGATGGGCTGATAGTGGCCACCCCGACGGGGTCAACGGCCTACGCCCTCTCAGCAGGAGGCCCAGTCCTGGATCCCCGCCTCGACGCGTTCGTGCTGGTGCCAATAGCGCCATTCTCAGCCCTCCTAAAGCCCATGGTCTTCTCCTCATCTAGGAGGATAGTGGTCTCCACCAACTGCAGGTGTCGAGTCGTGATAGATGGGCTGAAGAGCCTCGAGGTAGAGCCCTGCGAGGTGGAAGTGCGCGGCGTGCGGGGAGGCCTGAAGCTCGTCAAGTTACCCTTTAGCGAGGGGCTATGGAACAGGCTGAGACGCAGGCTTACAGACACTATACCTTCTCAAGCAATGCTATGAAGAAGCCCGGCGTGTCGTGAATATCCGGCTCGAACCTCTGCACGTACTCGCCCACTGGGAGGAAGCCCTTCGAGCCCAGGAATACCGACTGCCTCTTCAGCCTTAGGCCTAGCTCCCTCACTGCCCACTCGATATTCGCCTCATTCTCCTCTAGGGATAGAGTGCAGGTTGAGTAGAGAAGGAGGCCGCCCTTTCTCAACAGTTTAGCGGCTACCCTCAGGAATTGTCGCTGGTATGCGCTCAGCGACCTGAACTCCCTCTCCCCCCTCTCGTAGTAGAGCGTGGGCCTAACCCCCAGTGCGCTACAGGGGGGATCCAGTATCACGGCGTCAGCCCCCATTAAGTCCTCCATCAGGATATCCAGATACCTCGAGTCCGCTACCCTAACTTCCACATTACTGAGCCCCAGCCTCTCCACGTTCTCCCGAATCCTCCGACACTTGCCCTCAGACCTGTCCACAGCCACCACGCGCCCCTCCCCCCTCATCAGCTGTGCCGCATGCGTAGCCTTGCCCCCCGGCGCCGCGCACATGTCCACAACTAGCCAGCCCGGCTCTGGGCTGAGCACGTGGCCAGCTACTATGGCTGGCAGGCTCTGGTCGTACACGAGACCCTCCCTGTAGACCTTTAGCCCCCTCACGCTAGTCACCTTATAGACTGACCTCGTGACCTTAACTGCGAGGCCCCTGTCACGCGTGACCATCTCATCGCCATCCATCATGGCAATCCCCTCAGCCACAAGATGGCCGCGAGGGCTTACCACAGTGACCTCATCGCCCTCTCGTACTCCCTCAGCGCTGACAACGCCAGGAGCGTAGAGGTCGGCGCCCATGTATACGGACTCTGCCGCCGCCTTATCTGCCACTACGATCCTCTCGTGCCTCCTCACCCGATAGGGCCCCCTGATCGGGAGGTAGACGGCATCAGGTAGCTGGCTGAAGACATGGGCTTCCAGCCCCTCCTCCCACAGCATATCAACCACCTCGCTGGGCGTCGCCTTCAACGTGTTAACCCTGAGGAAGTACCTGCACCCCGGGCTCGACAGGCTCCTGACGATCGCCTCAGCCCTCTCAAGGCCGTAGAGCGCCGCTAGGCGCCTGACAGCCGCCAGCGAGTACTGGTAACGCGCAGCTATGCGCTCAGCCATGGCCCCCGTCTACGCCGGACTGCGCTTAAAAGAATTTTAGCTACCCCCACCTGAGCGTCACGTGAACTCGAGGGAGAGGTGCATCAGAGCCATAACTCACGAGCTTCCCGACAGAGTCCCACTCGACTTCAACTGTAGACCTGAGCCCCTCAGGGAGCTCATGGGAGCCCTGGGGCTCAACGATTATGACAGGCTGCTGAGAGCCCTAGGAATCGATATGAGGCATGTGGGCACGACGCTTAAGGGTGGCTACCTCCCCAAGGGAGTGGAAGTGAGAGAGGGGCCTTACGCGCCAGCCTACACTATTGGTCAGTGGAGGGGCTTTGAAGTGCGCAGGGACCTGTGGGGCATTGAAAGCCTCTGGGCCCCCGATCATACATACACCTACACCTACCTCAGACATCCCCTTCAGCACACGCCTCTCGACGAGTATGTATGGCCTGAGCTCGACGTAGAGGCGACTATGAGGACTGTTGAGGAGGCCAGGCACAGGTATGAGGATTACTGCTTAGTGGGAGGCATAACACACCTCTGGGAAATAGCATGGCAGCTGACAGGGTTTAGAGAGGCGCTTAAGATGATGTACAAAGACCCTCAGACCCTCGAGAGGATACTGGACGGAATAGATAGGATCAGGATAGAGGAAGTTAAGTTGCTGTGCGACCTAGGGGTGGACGTCATCTGCGATGGAGATGACGTCGGGATGCAGAAGGGAATGATGATGTCCCCTCAGATGTGGAGACGCTTCCTAAAGCCGCGTTACAAGCGCCTCATAGACCTCTGCCACAGGCGCGGTGTCTTCTTCATGTTCCACAGCGATGGGTGGATAGAGCCGATAATCCCCGACCTGGTGGAGATAGGGGTTGACATCCTCAACCCCGTACAGCCGGAGTGCATGGACCCTTACAGAGTTAAGCAGCTCTACGGTGATAAGTTAACGCTACATGGCACGGTGGGAGTCCAGAGCATACTTCCATTCGGCACGCCCAAGGAGGTCGAAGAGGTTGTTAAGGAGCGGGTGGAGAAGCTGGGCCCCACGGGCTTCATCCTAGCCCCTACCCACGCGATCCAGCCCGGCACCCCGGTCGAGAACATACTAGCAATGTACAGGGCAGCGCTTAAGTACGGCAGAGTTGAAAAGGGGCAGAGCTAGATAGCCTTGCTTAAAGCAGGCTCTGAGCACTGCATATAGCCCAGAAGCGGGTGAGGTGCTGACGCCTCCTAGCCTCCAGCTAATTAAGGCGAGCGCTTATAGGCTGGCTGCCCACGTAAGCCTGTGATAGAGAAGCTCGTCATCAGGCCTGCCAGGAGGGAGGATTACGAGAGGATTCTAGAGATAGCAGCGGAGGCCTGGTCTAGGCAAGGGATGAATCACCTGTTAGCCACGAGATTCGGGATAGTGGGCAGCAAGACCCCCGCCCAGCGGATACGTGAGACCATATCCAGGATCCTCGAGGAGAAGCCCCAGAACGTGATAGTAGCTGAGCTCGGCGGGAGAGTTGTCGGCTTCCTCACCTTCGACCTCGATCATGACAGGGAGATAGGCCACATAAGCTACAACGCAGTAGACTCAAGGTACAGGAACAGGGGGATAGGCACGAGACTTGTGAAAAGGGCGTTAGAGATATTCAAGGAGCGAGGCATGAGGTATGCCATGGTATTCACCTGGCTAGATGAAGCCCACGCGCCCGCGAGGAGGGTATACGAGAAGTGCGGGTTCAAGCCTTTAATGACGCACATCACTTATTTCATGGAGCTATAGCTGTGGCCTATGCGCAGAGAGGTGGCGGGCCCGCCGGGACTTGAACCCGGGTTCTCCGGCTCCGCAGGCCGGCGCCTTTCCAGGCTAGGCCACGGGCCCTGTAAAAGGAGGGGGGTGGAGGTAAAAAGCGTTAGGCTCGCTTGATTATGGGCTCTATGAGACCCCTAATTGCCTTCTCCCAATCCTTGGCCTTGACGACGCCGGAGGCGAGGAGCACACCAACTGTCCCGAGCCTAAGAGCTGCGGCCACGTCCTCGCCAGTAGTTATTCCAGCGCCGCAGAGGACCTTCACCCTTGGGTTTATCTTCTTCACTAGGTCGACAGAGCTTGTCACGACCTCGGGCTTAGCTCTGGATACTGGTATGCCAGTGCCTATCAGCTCGGGAGGCTCTATAGCCACCATATCGGGGCCTAAAGCGGCCATCGCTGCTGTCACCTCAGGCGTGTTGGAGCAGACGACTGTTAGGAGCCTGAGCTCCCGCGCCTTCTTGACTACTACATCCACTTGATCAGCCCTGACTCTGCGCTCAGAGTGGTTGAGCATTGTACCGACAGCGCCAGCGTCTCTCACGGCCTCCAGGGTGACATGGCCTGTATGGCTACCTGGCTCGACGGCGTCTACGTGTTGAGAGAACACTGGTATCTCCACCTGAGATGCTATGAAAGCCAAATCGGTTAGCTGTGGAGCAACGGCTATTGTCACGCCTGTATCCTTGCTTACCTTCTCCGCCACCTTAGCTAGCTCGAGACCCCTCCTCCCGCTGGCCTCCTTATATGCCTTGAAGTTTATCAGTATCAGGGGGAAGCCCACCTTCAAGCTCGGCACCCACAAGCAGCGGGGGACGTGCTCTATTAAACTTGACGGGCGCTCAGTTTAAAGCGTGCGCTGCCCCATCTACTTGAGATGTGGCGGCTATTAAGACCTGACTCTATAGCTGTGTGGCGAGACGAGGAGGTGAGGGAGAGGCTCAGCCACTACTACGGCGTGATGAGGGGCTTAAAGCCAGCTAAGTACAGGGTTGTCAAGCGCGTGCCGGTAGAGCTCGAGAAGGGCGCCTGCCTAGAGGAAATGTGGCGCGTTCATGAGGAGAAGGCTAAGGAGTTCAGCGAGCTCTATCGAGAGGTGGCAGACAATCCCTCTAAGGTGGAGGAGATGCCCGTGCCCAGGTACAGCTTACTCGACTTAAAGGCAGACATAGCCCTTAAGATGGTGGAGGCCTGCAGGCTATGTGAGTGGAGGTGCGGGGTTAACAGGCTCAAGGGTGAGAAGGGGGTCTGCGGTCTGAGCGGAGAGGTAAGGGTGGCATCCGCCTTCCTCCACATGGGAGAGGAGGCCCCGCTAGTCCCCTCGGGCACAATATTCTTCACGGGCTGTAGCTTCAAGTGCGTATTCTGCCAGAACTGGGACATATCCACTAACCCACTCAATGGCATCGCGGTGAGCCCGAAGGAGCTGGCCGCCCTAGCCGTGAGACTCTATAGGGAGGGGGCGAGGAACATAAACTACGTTGGCGGAAACCCCGACCAACAGCTCCACGTGATACTGGCCTCCCTGAGACACATGGACGCGAACGTCCCACTACTCTGGAACTCCAACATGTACATGACTCTCGAGTCCCTGAAGCTACTGGTGGACGTGATTGACATATGGCTCCCCGACTTCAAGTACGGGAATGATGAATGCGCACTAAGGCTGTCGAAGGTTCCACGCTACTTTGAGGTAGTCTCCCGGAACCATAAGGTGGCGTACGAGCACGGTGACATGATAATAAGGCACCTAGTCCTGCCCGGCCACGTAGAGTGCTGCACTAAGCCCGTCTTGAAGTGGATAGCCGAGAACTGCCCAAGGGCCCTAGTCAACATAATGGATCAGTACAGGCCAGAACACCTAGTCGCACTGTATCCCGAGAGGTACCCCGATATAGCCAGGAGGCCTAGGGCTGAGGAGCTGGAGGAGGCGTACAAGTACGCCGATGAACTCGGCATCTGCTGGAGACCAGTATCCTAGCTCGGGCCTCCAACTAGCACGGCGAGAGCCAGGGCGGCCAGCACGACCAGTATGTCATCCTCGAAGGTGGCTAGAGCCTCAGCCATCATGCCCGCCCCTGCAGCCGCTAGGGCGGGGGCGGGCTCGGCTACTAACAGCGATAGGGTCGCGGCGGCTGTAAAGCCTGCTAAGGTCCCCTCAACCTTCTTAGCCTTATTGTGTGGATAGGGATGGCCCGGGATTAGGGAGTTGATGAGCCCAGCTACGCCATCACCCACCGCTAGGACTATGATCCCCAGGGCAGGGAGAGGCGGAGGTGCCAGTACTGCCATCATCATCCCACTCGCGTAGGCTAGGGGGGAGAGAGCGAAACCTGCGAGCTCACGCCCCCTGGCAGCTGCCTTTACTACGTCGGTTATGAGGGGGACGCTGATCCCCAGTATCCTTAAGCCCTCAGCTACGGCATAGAGAGCTGCGGCAGACGCTACTAAGGCTTGGACCGCCTCGGGAGAGACGGCGTAGAGGGGGGCTAGCAGTACGCCTGCCACGTGTATGGCCTTCCTAAGCATGATCCGGCGAGTGTCACGCCGCGGCTTAACTCCCCGCGTAAGCAGGTCTATCACTGGCTTCAGGCTATCACCCTCCACTATCACATCCGCCTTTGCGGCTACCGCGGAGTCAGGGTTGAAGCCTATCAAGAAGTTACTAACTTCGCGAAGCTGTAGGTTATTCCAGTCATCCGCCACTACTATAACCTTCTCTCCCTCCCTAACGTGCTTACGGACGAGCCTCACCTTGCCCCCCTCCTCAGCACACGTCAAGTCACCAACGCCCAGGATCCTCCCCCTAGAGTCTAAGAGCACCTCAACGCCGTAACCCGCCTCCGCTCCAGCCTTGCGCGCCATTTCCTCAACTACCTGCTGCGGAGCCCCTGAGCTCACCAGCAGTAGCCTATAACCTGCCTCGCTCAGCGTCCTGAGTTCGTGGAGCCTCACTTCAACTCGACTCAGGTCGTAGCACGCTAATATTTCGGCTAGCCTCATGCCCCTCAGGTCTTCGTAGAAGCCCCTTATCACCTCTTCAAGCCTCTTAAGCCTCAGCTCGTACACTAAGCCCCGCAGCGCATTCCTGAGAAGCCAGAGTATGCCCATCCTCCCAGCCAAGCGTAACAGGAGGACTGCCTTCCGCGGCAGTAGGACCCCCTCAACATCGATTACCACCAAGCCGCGCCCAGCCCCTCGCGAGCCCCCCACAGGTCAACGGGCTTATTAGGCGCTATAAGGATGCCTCACGATGGCATGTATTGAATGTGGCTATCTACTGGAGGAGGAGCGCATAACTAAGTGGGCTAAGCGCCACGGGTATAGGAGGCTATTAATCCAGGCGCCAGACGGCATTAAGCGCTGCCTCTCAAGCTTAATTGAGAAGCTAGAGGATGAGGGCCTTGAGGTACTGCTGTCTGGGAGCCACACGTGGGGCGGGTGCGATGTAGTGATGGATGAGGCAGAGACGCTAGGCGCTGACGCTATAGTCCACATCGGGCATCATGGGCCGGTGCGTTTCAAGCCTCCTCCCAATATTCTATTCATAGCAGCTCACTCGAGAGTAGAGATAGCTAACGTTGTCGAGGAGGCCGCGCTTAGGCTTGCTCGAGAAGGAGTGAGGAGTGTAGGGCTCCTTACCACCGTCCAGCATGCACACCTGCTCGAGAGGGCTGAGGCGATCCTTAGGGATTGTGGGCTGGAGGTCGAGTTGCCGAGGAGCCCAGACCCCTACATGTGGAGGGGCTTAATTACTGGGTGTGACATAAGGGCGGCGGAGTCCATTAAGGAGGAGGTGGACGCATTCCTAGTAGTGTGTGGAGGTACGTTCCACGCCACAGGTGTGGCGCTGGCGACTGGTTCCGAGGTCATAGTAGCCGACCCCTACGCTGGCAAGGTGGTAAGCGTTGAGAGGGAGGCTAGGAGGGCCATGGCAGTGAGGCTATCTCAGCTCTCAAAGGCGTTCGAGGCCAGAGAGGCTGTCGTGCTAGTCTCCACGAAGCCTGGCCAGCGGGTTGGAGTCGACGTGCTGAGGAATGTTAAGGAGCTGCTTGAGGGGAGGGGGATTAGGTGTAGAGTGCTCGTGGTGAATGATGTGGAGAGGAGTGTGTTGGAGGATTACGGACCTGCAGACCTCTACGTGAACACTGCGTGTCCCCGCCTCGCGATCGATGACTACGAGTTATTCCCTGGCCCCGTGATTAACTTAGGCGAGATCCACTACCTGCTTAAGGGCGATCTCAGCAGCTATACGCCGAAGGACGCATTTATGCAGAGGCTCCCAAGCCACATTAAGCCTCCTTGAGTAGTCGCTCGTAGCTGTTCTTGAGCAGTAGCGCGTCATCCTCCAGGCTGGGGCTCTCACATATAAGCACGCCTTTAACCCCGAAGTCCCTGAGGACCTTAAGCAGATCCACGTAGTTAAAGTCGGACTCCTCCAAGTTCAAGTGCCTGATCTCCCCCTTCTCCCCGTACTCTATCCCCGATACGTGCATGTGCATGTTCTCGAGAGCCTCCCTTCCCAATACCTCTTCAATCCTAGCCAGCACCTCACTGAACTCCTCGTAGCTGTTAATCCTCCCACCGCTTCTAGCATGCATGTGGGCGAAATCCACAACTGGCAACACCATCTCCAGCTCGCTGCTGAGTCTCAATAGCTCTTCTAGCGTCCCAAACTCTGAGAGTGAGCCCGTCGTCTCAGGCCTCAGCCATATCTCCACACCCTGATCCTGAAGCCTCTTCAAAATCTCCTTTAGAGAGCTCTTGACAAGGGAGTACACCTCACTGGGCTCCCTACCCATGTAGTATGCCGCGTGGAAACACACGCTCCATGCTCCCGCAATGCTCCCCACTACAGCCGCGCGGTAGACGCGCTCGGCACTAGCCTTAGCCTTCTCCACATCGGGCGATGCCAGGTTCACGTAGTATGGCGCATGGACTGTTAACGCTACATCCAAGCTCTCAGCCACCTTTCTCACATCTCTAGCCGAGGCCTCGGTCAGGCTTATCCTCCTCACGAACTCTATTTCCATCGCGTCTAAGCCCAGCGCCTTCACCTCCATCACGCCACGCTTAGTGCTCCTGGCCTTAGCTCTGCGAGGAATGCCAGCTGGGCCGAAGCGGAGCTTATCGGGCCTCCACATAGCCACCGCCGCCGGATAACTGAGGGGCGGTAAGATAACCTTACCGGTCGGCTTAACGCCAAAAGAGTTAGAGCTTGCTGCGCAATGCCAAGATTAAAATACTTAGAGTTTGAGATGGCAGACGAGATGAGCTCGGTGGTTGATGAGAAGGACCTTGAAATAATAAGGTTATTGGAGGAGAATGCGCGCATGCCGCTCACCAGGATAGCCGCGAGGGTTGGGATGAGCGATGTCGCGGTGAGGAAGAGGCTGAAGAAGTTAGAGGAGGAGGGCGTCATAAAGGCGTATAGGCCTAAGCTGGATCATGCCAAGCTGGGCTATAGGGCTAGGGCGATAATAGGCTTCGACGTAGACCCAGCTAGACTACTTGAGGTAGTGAAGAAGCTGGCTGAAAAGCCGGAAGTTAAGTTCCTGGCTATAACGTCCGGTGACCACATGGTCATGGTCGATTACTGGGCGAGAGACAACAAGGAGCTGGAGAGCTTCATAGAGGAGCTCAGGTCCAAGTATGATGTTAGCGATATCAGGCCAGCGCTAGTGCTGGAGGTTGTAAAGGAGTAGGTTAGGGGGGTGGAGCGGTCCCCTCATGTACCGTCTTCAGCACAAGCATAGTGTGTGTCTGCACCACATCTGGGTGCTTAGGCATGTAGCGGATGAGGAAGTTCGTCAGCTCCTCCCACTCACGGACCCAGACCTTAAGTAGCAGATCATACTCGCCGGTTATTATGTGAGCCTCCTCAACCCACGGCATGCTGCTCCTCGAATTACAGTCCGCCACTATCTTCTCAGCTAGGAGCTCCTGATTCGACTTCTCTCCCCTAAGGCCCCCCCTCCTAGCCTTAACCAGTATGAAGGCCACGAATCTGTAGCCTAGCTTGTGGGGATTGACCTGTGCCCTATACCCCTTAATGAAACCCCCGCGCTCAAGCTTCTCAAGTCTCTCAGCCAGCGTAGTCCTAGCCACACCAAGCCTCCTGGCAATTTCAGCCAGTGGCACACGCGCGTTAGTAGACAACTCCCTTAACAGCGCTCTATCCAGCTCGTCCAGCATCACAACTACCACGTCGGCAGGGAGATAAGGATTAGCTGAGCCCGTGTGCTCAACAGCTACGGCATGGTGGGGCCGCCGGGATTTGAACCCGGGTCCCTCCGCAGCCCCTATGGGGCTTACGCGGGCCCAAGCCGCGCATCCCACCAGGCTGGACCACGGCCCCCATAAGCTGTGGACGACGGCGATTATAAAGTTGAAGGAGGCTTGCTGAACTATAGGCTGCGTACTGTTTGTCTAAAACCTCGGGGAATAGCTGCGTTAGACCGGGGCCAGGCTTTAGCGTCCAGGGGATCCTCTAGGGTTTAAGCCAGCTAGTGGAATTCCAGCTCTTCCCCCTCCCTCGGGAATAACACCTCAATGCCTAAGTTTCGAGAGATCCATTCACTGAACTTAGCGCCAACCTCCTCCTCCGTGTGCACGAGGATGAGCCTCGCATCAGGGTTCAACGCCTCTAGCGCCTTCACTAACTCGCTTCTGCCACAGTGCGAGGAGAAGTCGTACCACTCCACTCTAGCCTTAACCCTCTTCTTGAGAGTTTCGTGATCGAAGACTCCAGTCTCTATAAGCTTGCGCGCAGGCGTGTCTCTTATCAGGTAGCTGACGAAGAACACGGCGTTACGCGGATCATCCAGCAGAGCCTTCATGTAGTAGACTGAGGCTCCTCCCTTGAGCATTGCTGCTGGCGACACTATCACGGAGGGCTCTCGCGTTGCCTTCCTCCTATCCCTCCAGCCATTCACGTTCCTCGCCATGCTGCAGGCCCTCTGAAATAATCGAGGATCGCGAAGGCCATCCCTCCCATCCAGCAGTATCATGTTAACTCTACGTGCCATGCCATCCACGTACACTGGGTACTCAAGCCCGTACTTAGCTAGGACGCACAGTATCTCCTGAGACCTGCCGACAGCAAATGCGGGAACCAGCACCGTGCCGCCCGAGTCGAGCACCTCCCTAAGATCATCAATGAATCTCTTCTCAACATCCTCCCGTCTAGGGTGATCGTACTCGGCGTAAGTGGCCTCCATTATCACGATATCGGCTCTCTTGAAGGGTTCTAAGCTGGCTCCCCTCAGGAGGCACGTGTCCACCGTGTTAAAGTCCCCGGTGTAGAGGATGTTGTACCCCGCGATCTCCAGCTCGACCATCACGCTACCTGGTATGTGGCCAGCCTCGTGAAACCTTAGGGCGACCTCGCCTTCCTCGACGACTGAGCTGGGCCTTACGGGCTCGACGCACTCTTTCATGATCCTCAGCTCCGCTGCTTCGTAAGGGGCATAGTACTTGGATAGCTTAAGGAAGTCGTTGATGAGTACATCGGCTAGAGCCATCGTGAGGCTCGTAGCGTAGAGCTTCGGGCGCGCCGAGACGTAAAGTAGGGGGAGAGCGCCGCTGTGGTCGAGGTGTGCATGGCTGAGCACGGCCATGCTCACCTCTCTAGGTCTCACGTGAAGCGGGAACTCGGGCTCCTCCCCGCTTATATCCACGCCATAGTCCAGTAGCACGTTCAGATTCCTACTCGACACTAGTACTGCGCTCTTGCCAACCCTCCTAGCTCCTCCCAGCAGTCTAATCCTTAACTCCTCAGTCATTTCTCTCTCCCCTACCCTTTAGAGATTTTAAAAGGCTTGTGGACTGGAGGATGGAGGAAGAGGTCGGGGATGGGGAGCGTAGAGACCGAATACAGGCCCAACGCCTCCCTAGGCGGAGATAGGTGGCGGTAAGCAGATGGGCTCTGCAGGTAGATCCCTGGCTCGAGCAGGGGAGGCACCAAGTGCACTACCTTCTTTAGCTCACGCCCCCTATAGCC
Source organism: Thermoprotei archaeon (assembly GCA_003649495.1). GTDB lineage: Archaea > Thermoproteota > Thermoprotei > Thermofilales > Thermofilaceae > B17-G15. The sequence goes on from QMRZ01000024.1 coordinate 12,842, forward strand.
ACAGCTAGGGCACTTGAAGCCCTTGCCCCTGCCAGCTGACTTCATCCTATGCCCGCAACGAGGACAGCGGGGATTCCTAAGCTCCACGTGGGGCAGAGGCTTAAGCACCCTTAGGTACTCAACGTTCAGGGTGACTCGCCCCCTGTGCACGCGCACGCCTCCGCCCACCTCAACCAAGTCCCCCCTCTTCAGCCTTCTAGCAACCCTGGCTAGGTGGCCTGTCTCCCTGTAGACGGCACACTCCACGCGCCCCGTGGAGTCCTCGAGGCTAAAGATCACGTGCCCGCCCTTTATCACCGCCGGGCTGCTAGCTACTCTGCCTTTAACAACTACTGAATCGTAAGGCCTCACATCCGCAATGCTCTTCAGCAGGGTTAGGTGCTGTCCTGTGGCCTGGTTGCTCTTGTAGATGATGGCCATCAGCGCACCCCACGCCTCACAGAGCCTCGGCGCTAGGGCGGAGAGGAGGAGGGGGTTAACGGATCTTATGCCAGCTATCACTGGGTCAGGGCCGTGTGGCGTCGCTAGGACTCTACCAGTTGCGTAATCTACGTTAGCGAAGATGTAAGGCCTCAACAGCCTATCAAGCTCCTCCACGTAGTCCTCCACCCCCCTACATCTCTCTCTGGCGATGAGGGGTCTGTACAGGAGGAGTTCGTAAGTATAACTGTGCAATGGGTATGCTCCTATGCTGGCCGCCGCCCCTACTACCCCCCTCTTACGCCCACCGATTACACGGGCTCCCACAGCCTTTAACAGCCGCCTCACAGAGTAGGGAGAGACTAGCTCCACTAGCGCGCGCCTATAGACCTCACGTAGCGGCTCAGCGCTCCCCACCACGAGCACGGCGGTAGCATCAGTCTTCCCGTGCCTCTCCGCCAACCTCTCAACGTAGCTCTTAACGAGCTCCTCGATAACCTCTAGATCCTCCCGCTCTACCCTCACATGAAGCGACACAGAGCCATTCCCCCTGGTCTTAAAGGGGATATTCGGGTTCAGCCTCACCAGATAGGGGTAGTCTACGAACTCGTAGCCAGCCTCAGCTAGGCGACGCGCTAGCAGCGCACCTAAGAATGTCGTACACATCCCCTCTGGACTGTCAATGTCGTCCAGGCCTATATGTAGGGTGATGCTCTCACTACCTCTCAAATCCTTCAACCGCTATCATCGTCAGAGTAGACCGCACTTTTTCAAGCCTCCTAATCTTGGACGTCACGACCTCCTTTAGATCCTCTGGGCGCTCCACCTTAACCTTCACGACCAGGTCGTACACTCCATAGACGATGTAAGCCTCCGCTACCTCGGGAAACTCCCTCAGCTTCTCCAACACCTCCCTCTCAGCTCCTATCTCAGTACTAACTAGCACGAACGCGGTCGACATCCCTGAGGGAGTCTTCACAGGAGGTATATCAAGTTTGGCTTAAGCTAGCTCGCGATTTAAGAGAGCGGCGGTGGTCAGCCGGTGGTAGCCCGCCTTCTGTTTCTAGGCGGGATTCGTCTGGGGGCCCACCCGGGCCTCGCCGCGGGAGCTCACAGGCCCCGCTTGGCCCTAGCCCGCGGGGCGGCCGTTTCAACCTCCTCCCCCGCCTCCTCAGCGGAAGGCCTCCGTTGCCGGAGGCCGACGGGGGGTAAGCCCCCACCGCCTCATCCCCATCGACGGGGGAGGGGTCTCGTTTCTGAGCCGTTGCCTGGGGATTCCCCCCACCGCCTTGCGGCGGCGCGGGCCCGCGGAGTGGCGGAGCTTCCTCAGGCCCCCCCGTCGCCGAGAGGGGCCCGGCGCCCGCCCACCGGCTGACCACCAGCAGTACAGGGAGACGGCTCCCCAAAAGGCTTTCGGCACTTGGAGAAACCCTTATTGCTTCGCGCCTCAACTCTTACAGGGCCCGGCGGGCTAAGCCCCGGGGGGCTGCCCCTCCCCCTAATCCGCAAACGGGGCATACGGCGGGGGGCGTTAACCCCTAGGGCTGTGTGCATGCGGCGCCGGTAGCGGCGCCCTCTGCGGCGATGACCCCCAGTCCCCGCGGACGGCCGCTGGTGGTAGGCCTCTCGGAGGAGAGGCCGAACCACCGACCGCCGAACCGGGTTAGGCCCGGAAGGGAGCAGCCCTAAGGCGGGGCGGCCGTGTTGCGGGGGGCGCTGGGAGTAGCCGCATGGCGTGCGCGCCGGCGCGCGCGTGCATGCTCCCTAGGGGGAGGCCGCCGGGCCCGCCTTCTCACAAGTGAGGTAGAGCGGAGTTAGAAGAGAGAATGTTTAAAGAATGTTTAAGAGAAGAGTATGAATATGAAAATAAAGCGTCTTAATCGAACTCGCTAGTCTTCTCCTCCTCTTCCTCTTTCTTCTCCTCTTTTTCCTTCTCCTTTTCCTCTAGTCTGGACGCAGCTATGATGTCATCTATCCTCAGTATCATCGTGGCCGCCTCCGTAGCAGCCTTGAGTGCCTGTAGCTTGACCACTAGCGGCTCTATCACGCCTAGCTCCCACATGTCAGCTACCTTACCAGCAAAGACGTCCACGCCGTACTTCCAGCCATCGGGCTTCTCGTGCGCGCTCCTGAGCTCGGCGAGTATGTCTATCGGGTCTAGACCGGCGTTCTCCGCGAGGGCCCTCGGTATAGTCTCCAGAGCATTGGCGTAAGCCTCAATAGCCAACTGCTCCCTGCCGCCTACCTGCGCAGCATACTTCCTGAGCTCCTTAGCCACCTCAGCCTCAGGCGCCCCACCTCCCGGCAGAACGTAGGGATCCTCGAGGACGTCAGCCACCACGCTAAGCGCGTCTATCAGGTTCCTCTCAGCCTCGTCAACTGCCCTCTCTAGGCCGCCCCTCACTAGCACGCTGACTGCCTTGGGGTTGGGGCACCCCTCTACGAATACCATCTTCTCGTCAGCAACCTTCCTCTCCTCCACTAGCTTTGCAGTGCCTAGAGCATCTGGGCTAATATCCTCAACCTTAGTCACAA
>QMRZ01000025.1 GCA_003649495.1 Thermoprotei archaeon
GAATGAAGAGGTTAGTGGCGGCTCAGCAGCCTGCAGCTCTTCACAACTCCGCTTTCACCTCCCTCCTCACAGCCGCCATGCCATACAGCGCCGCCCACTTAATACGGTTATCACCCCCTAACTAGCGAGCGTGGGAGCTCTTAACTGGGACGCGCTGAACATTACCGAGAGCCCCCCTCTCCTGAAACATTTAACTAAGGCTCTCGCCCTCTTAACAGGGATGAGCGGTAAGAAGAGGCTAGGCGTGGCGAGGCTTAGCAGGGGGGGTAAGCGCTTTGAAGTCGTTGTAGACGTGGAGAAGGCTTGGCTACTGAGGAGCGGCAAGGAGGTTGAGTTGAGGGAGGTAGTGGAAAGCCCCCACGTATACTACGACGTGCGCAGGGGGCTGAAGGCGTCGCCAGAGGACTTGAGGAAGGTGTTTGGGACAGATGACGTCCTGAAGGTGGCGGAGGTCATAATTAGGCATGGAGAGCTCCAGCTCACGGCTGAGCAGAGGAGGGAGCTCGTAGAGATGAAGAAGAGGCAGATAATAGACTTCATAGCGCGCAACGCTGTAGATCCCCGCACTGGCCTGCCTCACCCGCCTAAGCGCATAGAGCTCGCGCTCGAAGAGGCTAGGTTCCCCATTGACCCCTTTAAACCCGTCGAGGTCCAGGTTCAGGAGGCCATTAAGGCGCTAAGCCGCGTATTGCCGCTCAAGCTGGCCAAGGCCCTCGTAGGAATTAAGATACCTCCACGCTATGTCGGCAGGGCGTATGGCGTAATAGCTAAGATGGGCAAGCTCGTGAGGAGCGACTACCAGAGCGATGGGACGTGGATAGCTGAGCTGGAAGTTCCAGCTGGAGTTGTGGAGAGCTTAATACAGCGCGTTAATGCCTTAACTCGAGGTGAGGGAGAGGTCAGAGTCCTCAGGACTACTTCCTGAGAATCGAGCTCGGGTTAGGCGGGAGCGGTGGACGCTCATGTCTGAGAGTAGACTAAAATACTACTAGTTCTTAAGGAGTTATGGCGTGGGTACGCCGATGCCGATACGCGTGTCTAATGGCCAAGTCGTAGTGCCTGGAGAGCTAGTTGCTGAGGGGAGATGCGAGGTACTGGGCCCCCACTTCTCGAGTGGCAGGAGGCATTACGCTAAGGTATTGAGCGTGGCTGTTGTGGAGAAGCCCCGGCGCGTAAGGCTCATACCGCTTAAGCGGAGCTACGTACCCGTCGAGGGCGACGTAGTGATAGGTAAGGTGGTCGATATAGGGCCGACCTCCTGGGTTATCGACATAAACTCGCCCTACATGGCGCTCCTCCAGGTCTCTGAGGTATTCCCGCGTCCTACGACCCTGCAGAGGGACCTATCCAAGATATTGAAGGTAGGCGACGTGGTGATAGCCAAGGTGTTATCCTTTGACTTCGCTCACGACCCCCTGTTGACCATAAAGGAATCCAAGTTAGGCAAGGTGAGCAAGGGGCTACTCGTAGAGATACCCCCCTCCCGCGTGTCCAGGATAATCGGCAGGAAGGGCCAGGTGGTGAACTACTTAAGGGACGTGCTCGGGGTGGAGCTCGTGGTGGGGAGAAATGGGCGTGTGTTAGTAGTGGGCGAGGACTCTGAGAGGGAGGCCGTGGCGGCCTACGTGATAAAGAGGCTATGCGAGGAGGCTTACGTGCCAGATCCCCTAGCTGCGGCTAAGCAGCTCGTGGAGGAGGCATTGAGCTCGAGGGGTGATGTGAGTGGGCGGGGCTGAGGGCGTGAAGCTGCTGGATGAGGAGGGGAGGAGGCTAGACGGCAGGGCATTAAACGAGCTTAGGAAGTGTAGGATAGAGGCGGGCGTGCTGAAGAACGCGAATGGGTCAGCCTACATAGAGCTGGGCAGGAATAAGATACTGGTGGCAGTCTACGGGCCGAGGGAGGTGCACCCCCGCCACGAGGCGCTCCCCGATAGAATGCTCCTCAGGTGTAAGTACTCGATGCTGCCCTTCTCTGTGCCTGACAGGAAGAACCCTGCCCCATCCAGGAGGGAGGTCGAGCTCTCAAAGGTAATAAGGGAGGCGCTGGAGCCAGCCATATTCCTGGAGGAGTACCCCCGTACGACCGTCGACGTGTACATTGAGGTCATAGAGGCGGATGGGAGCACGAGGGTGGCATCTATAACGGCTGCATCCGTGGCGTTAGCCGATGCTGGCATCCCGATGAGGGACCTGGTGGCTGGCGTCTCCGTGGGCAAGATAGAGGGTAAGCTAGCCATAGACATAAACGGGATCGAGGACCAGTATGGTGAAGGCGATATGCCGATAGCCATGATGCCCAGGCTCGGGGAGATAACACTCATACAGGCTGATGGGAGGTTCACTAGGGATGAGGTGGTCCAGGCCCTACAGATGGCTAGAGAGGCGATAGCTAAGCTCTACGAGGAGCAGAAGAGGGCTCTGAAGGAGAAGTACTCCAGGATCCTGGAGGAAGTAGAGGGTGGCGAGGTGGTGAGATGAGCGAGCGAGTACACACCGTCGTACCTGCACCACGCAGGGAGGCAATACTCTCAATGCTCAAGCGGGGCGAGAGGGTCGATGGGAGGAGGGCTGATGAGTATAGGGAGGTGAGGGTGGAGACCGGAGTCGTGGGGAACGCGGAGGGGTCGGCCAGGGTCTCCATTGGCCACACCAAGGTGATAGCCGGAGTGAAGGCGTCCCCTGGCTCGCCATTCCCCGACGCGCCTGATAAGGGGATACAGATAGTGTATGCAGAGCTGATACCAATGGCGTCGCCGATATTCGAGCCAGGGCCGCCCGATGAGAACGATGTGGAGCTGGCTAGAGTGGTTGACAGGGGCCTCAGGAGTTCGTCAACCGTAAAGCTCGAGGAGCTGGCTCTGGTCCCTGGCAAGCACGTGTGGAGGATTTACATCGACATATACCCGATAGACCACGATGGCAACCTCATAGACGCCTCTGGGCTAGCCGCAGTAGCGGCATTACTGACCTCGAAGATACCGAAGGTGAGCGTGTCGTCAAATGGAAGCTTAGTGATGGAGGAGGAGAGGGTCCCGCTGCCCATAGGAGACGCCCCCGTCTTCGTGACGATTGCTAAGATAGGCGACACGCTCGTCGTGGACCCCTGCTACGAGGAGGAGCTAGTGATGGACGCACGCATCACTTTCGCGATAGATAGAGAGGGTAACGTGTGCGCAATCCAGAAGGGTGGGAGAGGTAGCTTCAGTGCAGATGAGGTTGTGAAGGCCCTTGACCTAGCCCTCGCCCTAGCCCCTGAGCTGAGAAGCAAGCTCCCCCCGTTCCCCCAGTGACTCACGTTAAAGTGAGGTAGAGGTATTTCTCGCCGTCTCGCTCGCTCTTGATACCGTAGAATTTCTCGCACATCGCCCTGGCGGCAGCCCTTAGCTCGTCCATAGCCCGTGGCGGCGGGATGTTGAGCTCCGAGCACGCCACCTTCCAGCTCTTAGCCTGGAGAACCTTAGTTATGAGCAGGAGCTCCTGCTCCTCGCTTAGGAACTCGTGGCCGCCCATGAAGTAGGCGCGTGCAAGTTCCCCCATGCAGTCCATGCAGTTCTCCAGCGTCATGTCCCCCCATGCGTAGGATACGAGCCTCCCCACCTGGTATACAGTGAGGCGGGGCGTTACCTTTGAGGCGGGTGTTGCGTGAAGCAGCGCTCTCACCACCCTGGGGCTTAGGTCGTGGTAGGGCTCAGCGAGCGAGTACAGGAGCCTCCTCTTGAACTCCCGCGCTATCACCTCGACGTACCTAGCGACCTCCTCCCTGAGGGGCTTCACCACGAGAATCGAGTACTCGCCGCTCACTGGGTTCCTATCCGGGCTCAAGTGTACGGGCACGTACCCATTCTTGAGCCAGAAGTTCAGTAGCTCATACGTGACGCCGAAGCCCGCACCCACCCAGTCGTAGCCTCTCTCCCTGGCTTCTCTCTCCACCTCCTGCAGGGCTCGCGACCCAAGACCCCTGCCCCAGAGCTCTGGGTGTGTAGCTATCCTCACTATCCTTATGCCCTTGAACCTGCCGAAGTCCACCAGCTTATAGTGCTTGATGAGGCGGTCAGGGATTATATTGCCCATTATCCACGCACCTCTCGACGACTCCCTAGCCAGTTCCTCATCTAGAGGCCCCTCCTCTGCCAGTTCCAGGGAGACCACTATCTTCCCAGTTCTGAGCCTTAAGGCACGTACCATGTGGTGCGGCGCGTCCATCATCATACCGAGGTCGTTGGGGTTGTTGCGGTAGTGGGCCATTATGTAGATCCCGAAGAACTCCCTCAGCGCCTGCTCGTCGCGTAGGAAGAACTCCTCCAGATCGGGCACGAGGTACTCCACATCCATGGACTCCACGCACTTGACGTCCTCTTTATCCAGCACGGCGGGCTCCGCGTCTAGCAACAGAGTGTCAAAGGCCCACTCCTCTACGGGGTCCCCCGCCGAGTACCTTATAGGCTCCTCCATCTCGTACTCGTACACCTCCACGTTCCTCAGCCTCTTAAGCCTCCGGAGGAAGCGGACCGAGAAGCCCCTCCCCGCGCCCTCGTAGCCGTGTATGGTTGAGGAGTACACTACTCTGTCGTACCGCCTGAGGAGAGCGAATAACATGGGCACTTGGAGTGATGCGGCCTCATCTACTGCCAGCAGGTCAGCACGCCTAGCGACAGCCTCCAGAGGCTTGAAGTACCTCACCTCTATGCCCTTAGCCCTGATCCCCACCACCAGGCCCTGTCTCTCCTCGACCTCAACCTCGTGATTCAGCTTTTCCAGCCCTCGCCTCACGAACTTAAAGAGCTCCTGCACGTTGGCCTCGCTAGGCGCGGTGACAGCGACCCTGCACATCCCCTTAGCTCTCCTAATCCTGTGTGCTAAGCCTGCGAGCCCCATTCCGATTGCCGACGACTTGCCCCTCCCCCTATCCGCCGTCACTATCACCACTCGCTTAGTGCCCTTCTCCGGCCTCTCGTAGAGGTTCTCCAGCAGCTTGAGGACTTCCACCTGATCTCTGGTGAGCGCCAGCCTGTAGATGGGCTCGGGTAGAAGTCGTTTCTCAGGCACCTCGGGGGGAGTCCTCTTGAACGCCCTCAGCCTCCTGGGCAGGTCAGAGGTCTTCAGCAAGCGGCGCTCATCGACATCATATATTATGATCCCCCTGTGCTCGTACAGCTTAGCTACGAACCTCCTCTCAAAGTACCTCCGCAGGTGCTCAGGGCCGTACTGCGGGGTCAGCAGGGTACTTTGGAACCTCGTCACAACCTCTTTCGTCAGCTTATCGAGGGGGGGCATGAGGAGGACGTATAGCCCGCCGCCGTCCACGATGCCGGAGAGGCGGCCCAGGTCATTGGGCTCCAGGTTGTTGATGAGGTCTATCACAGCGGCGTCGAAGGTCCTCCCCAGAAGCTTGATACTCTCGTGGTATGGGACGTAGGACACGTTGCATGGCTGCTTGAGGGCGCGCTCAAACATCTCCCTGCGGGCGCAGCCATCCTCGTAAAAGGCGTGATAAACGTAGAGGATCCCCTCCCCCACCTCGCTCCCCGCTCTTAGGAATATGTTTATTGCCTCCACCGCCCCCATCACGAGGTTCCCATCATTATCGCCAGTCAGGACTAGCATTACCCGCTGATGCGCCCGCCTCGCGTACCTCAGCGCCCCCAGTAGTTCGGAGACAGCGTCCCTGGACAGCACTATGTTCCTCAAACCCGCTCACCGCGCTGCTGACACCTTGGACGGTAGCCGTAAAAACTCTTAGCCCAAGTGCTAAAAGCCCTGCGCGGCTGGGTCCTCGGGCTTAATGAACTCCCTCAAGAGGACGGTCGCGTACATCCCCTTCCTGAGCGTAAAGCTGAAGAACGCAACGGGCCCCTCCTCTGTAACGGCAACGTCAAAGCACATGGCCTCAGGCCTGAGCGCTACAGGCCTTACAGTCCCCCTCGAGGAGAGCTCCGGCATGTGGCGAACCTTGAACATGTCTATCGACACCTCCTCCTCCGCGAGTACCTCCCTCTCAATAGCTCCTGGCACTCCCTCGGCGAGCGTTGTGGAATAGCCGGGGACGTTAGCCACCACCTCAGCCTGTCCTCTCGCTATAAGCCTGTTCACCTTATCCAGGTTGCTCTCGTTAGCCCTCAGGATGCTACCGAGATCCCCATCGCGGCGCAGTGCGACGAGGTCCCCCACCACGGCCCTCGAAAGGGGGAGTCCAGCCTCAAGACGCTTGCTTAGTACGAGGTTAAACAAATACGCCTGGAACGCTCCCACGAAGAGCTGCCTCACAGATAGGGGCAGGGTTCTTATGGCGCCAGCGTAGTCGCCGGGGTGCTTAATTAAATAGTATATGATGGCGCGCTCATGATGTAGCCTGCGGGGGAATAGCTCTAGGGCGCCCTTGAGGTCCCACGTAGATGCCAGGTAGCACCTAGCCTCCTTAGCCCTCGGCGACTCACCTGGGTAGACGCGGGTCAGCAATGCCCGCACCGCATCCTCAAACTCCCCTCTCAGTATGTGCTTACCGATAATGTGTGTGAGAGGCCTTATGGTGCCGAACCTCTGGTAGCCGTAGTAGTTCGGCGCTCCTCCAGACTCCTCCAGCTCGGCACATATGCGCTTGATCCTCTCCTCCGCCTCCCTGGCCCCTACCTCCAGCCTCCTGACCCTTACTCGAAACGCATTACCGTAGAGCATGCCAGGAGTCAGCTTGAAAGGCATCTTGAACGCATTATGTATCCACACCTTGCTCCCTACGCGCTTGGGCAGCTCGTGTGGCTCCACCCCCTCCACGCAGGCTAGCTGGAACGTCACAGCATGCGCATCCTTCAGCCCAGCCACGCTGAGCCGCTTATGGCTTATTCCAATAGCTCGAGCCACTGCCCTCAGCGCGGTCACTGTATCCACTCCCCGCTTCTCGAGGAGGAACCATGTATATTCGCCCTCACCGCCGCCTATCCTGCGTACATCCCGAGGAGTGCACAGGACCCCGCCCAGCGCCACTTCTACAACTATGAAGTCCTCGTCTCTCACCCTGAGGACCCCTCCCACGCCCTCACTACTCGTAGCGTAGAACTTCATCCCCAGCTCTTCATCAAGCTTGGATCGAGTTGGAGAGGGCATTTCGATCACAGCAGCTTAAGCTTCCCCGTGACCTTGTCAACGAGCTCCTCGGGTGCCGGGCCGATGGCTAATGCCGTGACTGTCCCGGGGGGGAGCTGCGTCAGCCCCATATCCCTGATCAATGCGGTGGGCAAGCCTAGTCGCCTAGCCTTCTCATGAAGCTTCAGTAGCTCCTCAAGCGACCCCACTTTTAACACCACTTTCTTCTGCCCTTCTCTCATCCACTCCTCAAACCACTCCGGCCTCTCCCCCCTGGCCGCCTCAGCCGCAGCGACTGCAGCGTGAGCTACTTGTGCAGCTAACTTCCCCTTCCCCATCCTGATGTCAGTCCTCACGACTATGCTCTGCTTGTACTTCAAAGCCCCCGCTTATAGCCTATCTTCCTCAGGAATTCCATCCGCTCGCGCGCCTTAGCCTCATCCTCTATGCCCAGGGGCTTGTAGCCATCCACCACGCCCAGCACAGCTCGTCCCTGCTCGGTCTCGGCCACTATCACCTCTACGGGGTTAGCCGTCGCGCAGTAGAGGGTGACGACCTCTTGAACATTCTTCAGAGAGTTTAGCATGTTAATGGGCCACGCCCCCCTGACATATATTATGAAGAAGTGGCCAGCGCCCACGTCGAGGGCTGCCTTAGCGGCCAGCTTCCTGAGCTCCTCATCGTTGCCCTCCACCCTCACCAGCCTATCTCCCGAGGCCTCGCAAAACGCCAGGCCGAAGCGCACGTTAGGCACTGAGCTGACCACGGCCTCGTAGAGGTCTTCGACGGTCTTTATGAAGTGTGCCTGACCCAGGATTACGTTAACCCCTTCGGGGACGTCGATCTTTGCTGAGAGTAGCTTGACCGCGCTCATGACGGTAGTTACAGGCGCGTAAACGCCTTAAAGGCTACGCCTGTAGGGCTGTAATCTTTAAATGGGGGTTAGAGCCTAGGGACACACGGTAAGCGGAGATGCCCAAGCGCTGTCCCGAGTGCGGAGGTGAGCTACTCTACGACAGGAACACGAAGACCTTCGTCTGCACCAGCTGCGGGAGAGTCTACACTAGGGATGAGCTGGAGGCGGCTTACGAGGCGCTAAGAGAGGGTGGGGGTAAGGTAATTGGCAGGCGCAGGCCGCCGTTATGACGGCGTTCACACTGTTCGTAGTAGGGCCGGCTGGCTCCGGAAAGTCCACCTTCGTGGCGGCATTCGCCGACTGGCTGAGCAATAACGAAATACCGTTCATCACGGTTAACCTGGATCCCGCAGCTGAGTACACGCCATACGTCCCAGATGTTGATGTGCGTGCCTATGTTACGGCCAGGCAGGTGATGGAGGAGTACGAGTTGGGGCCCAACGGCGCTATCATAGCATCAGTGGACCTCATGCTGAATCACGTCTCGAGCCTCAAGGAGGAGATAGAGGAGAGCGCTAGCGGGGGTTACGTGCTGATAGACACTCCCGGCCAGATGGAGGTCTTCGCGTTCAGGAGGAGCGGGGCTGAGGTAGTGAGGGAGCTGGCGGGGGAGAAGTGTGGCGTAGCCTTCATAGTCGACGCAGCCGTCTCGAAATCCCCCTCCTCCTTCGCTTCACAGCTCTTCCTCGCCTCCTCGGTCTACTACCGCTTCAAGATGCCCCAGCTTAACATCTTCAATAAGATAGACCTACTCTCGGAGAAGGAACTCGAGGAGATGCTCGAGTGGGTTAGGAGCCCCCAGGCACTATTCAATGAGCTGGAGAGGGAGCTAGCTGGCGAGGAGAGGCTCATGATGATGGGCCTCCTTGACGCGATCCGCGGCTTCGCGGAATCCTTCTCGACGTACTTCGTGTCCTCGAAGCTCTCAAAGGGCTTTGAGGACGTTTACGCCGAGCTTCAGAGGATCTTCAGGGGAGGCGAGGATTTCGAGGTGCCTGAGTACCTGAGAGGCGAGACCTAGGCTCTAGATAGCGCATACTCCAATCCCTTCTCGCTCACGTAGATCAGGAGCCCTCCCTGAGATGGGTACGCGCGTAGGAAGTCGAAGGCTAGGAGGAGCCTGAGAGCCCTCAGCCCCTGCTCATCCAAGAGGTCCATCAGCGCCCTTCCAGTCATGACTCCGCCACCCCCCACCACCTCTGAAAGGATGTCTGACCCAGTCTTCTTGAGGTCGCCTAGCGCGATCTCGAGCATATCTATCGGCTCAGCCTCGCCTAGCACAGCTAGTGCTCCAGCCCCTCCCCTACACTTGACGAACTCCACTGATACGCCCAGCGCAGCGCTGGCATGTTCCAAGATCCTCATAACCCTAGGCTCCAGACCTGGGCATGCCTCGATCATAACCTTGGATGGACGCCAGGGCGATAGAGCCAGCGTGTAGAGGGGCGGGAGGACGCTAGTCAGGGGCATCTCGAGGAGCAGTGGATAGACCGCTGGCAACCCCTCAACATCATCGCTGAACACTCTCCTTAGGTACCTAAAGACTCTATACACCTCGGAGGGCGCTATGCTCTCAAGGACTTTTAATGTCACCTCATCCCTCTCAAGGAGGGTCAGAGACGAGAGCAGGGCGCGGCGATGCCTGGGGGCTATCAACCCGTCACGAACCATGCTGAGCAGTAGCACATCAACAGCGCGGCGCGCCAGCCGCACTGGTGGACGCTGGGTTGGAGGAGTGGAGCAGGAGAACTCCACGTAGTTGCTCACAGGGTGAGTGAGGAGCATCCTAGTTATACCCCTATCCCTTAGGGTAGCGTGTGGTGGGGCGCTCAGCGGGGGTAGCTATCACGCCTCGGGGGCTCATAGTAGCTAAGCCTATTTAGGGCGGCGAGCACTGTAAGCTGAGGCTGATGAGGCCTAAGCCCAGGTCCGTGCTAGTGCTGTGCGTTGACAGGGATAACGATGTAGGGGAGGTAGTGGGTGTACCCACCCCGCTCATAGGCGAGGAGGCTGTAGAAAGGGCGGCCGTCGAGTTCGCTATGAAGCGCCCAGAGGACTCCGATGCTAACGCAATCTTCGCAGCCCTCAAGATGTATCGCGAGCTCAAGGCTGAGGGAGGCTTCGAGGAGGTGGAGGTCGCCCTGGTGGCTGGGCACAGGGATGAGGGGGTTAAGGCCGACATGAGGATAGGAGAAGAGCTGGACGAGATACTAGCGTCTAGAAGGTTTGATGCAGCCATCCTTGTCTCCGATGGGCCAACAGACGAGCTCGTGCTGCCCATACTCCAGTCGAGGGTGCCCGTGCTCTCAGTTCAGCGGGTAGTAGTCCAGCAATCGAGGGGCGTGGAGGAGTCCTTCCTACTGATATTAAGGTACCTAAGGAGGCTCCTCGAGGAGGAGAAGTACAAGAAGTACTCACTAGGCATACCAGGCGCGCTCATAGCGCTCTACATAATGCTCTCAATACTCGTGCCCGGCTACGTGTGGCACCTGCTACTCCTAGTCCTGGGGTTATCAATGCTTGTCAAGGGCTTCTCACTAGACGAGATCCTTAAGAAGATCTACCGCGCATCTCCCCTCCTATTCGCATCTCTCGTAGCCTCACTCCTGCTAATAGCCCTCGCCTTGATGACGGGCGTGAACCGCGTTAGCGAGCTCAGGAGCGTGGGGGTCTTCGAGGCCCTGGGGTACTTCCTGCTCGCGAGCATGGGCGAGCAGGTCCTGGTGCTCGACCTGATGATTTTATCCCTTTCTCTCCCCCTGGCCGCGGAGGTTCTCGACGCTGTGTTCAGCGATAAGCAGGTAGGCTTCAGCGATTACGGCGCCCTAGTCCTACTGCTGTTATTCAGGCAGGTGTTGCTGGAGTACAGCAAAGTGCTGGTGGGGACGGGCAGCATATTCACGTTGCTCTACTGGATAGCTCTCACAATAGTAGTCCTAGCCGTGCTGGCGGCGGTCTCTACGCTCATGGGCAAGCCCAGCCGCTCCGCCAATGCTGAGGGCAGTGGGCCATGAAGCCGCGATGACTCGTGAAGGCAGGTCCCCACGGCAGTGGCTTAGCGTCGTGGTCTCTGGAGCGATGCCACAGCTGGGAATGCGAGAAGTTGAGAGGGTTACTGGCCGTGAGCTGCTGAGGCTGGGGTCCCGGATAGGTCTCATGGCAGTTGAGCTGGGTGAGGTGCGGAGCGTAATAGCGCTGCTCTACGAGTGTGTGCTGCTCCAGGAAGTGTTGCTGGCTAAGGCCTGGGCCACCAATCCTCGCCCTGATGTCGAGTTCTACAGGGAGTTGGCAGCTAGCTCAGAGTGGAGCGAGGTGGAGGGGAGGAGCTTCGCGGTTAGAGTTAGGAAGTTAGGCGGGTTCCCCCCTGCCAGTTCAATCGAGCTGGCAGCTAGAGTGGGTGATGCGGTCTACGATGCCTGTGGAGGGCGCTGCAGAATTGATCTAAGCAAGCCCGAGCTCATAGTAAAGCTCGTGGCCTCGGCTGAGGCAGCTGTCGTCGGTGTGCTCTTGCTCAAGCCCAGAGGTGACAGGTTTAGGCTACGCTCCTCACGCTTTAAGCCCTTCACTCACCCAGCGTCGCTTACTCCAGAGGACGCTAGGATCCTTGTGAACCTTGCAGCGGCTGATGGCAGAATCCTAGACCCATTCTGCGGGACTGGCAGCATCCTGGCAGAGGCCGTAGCTAGGGGGCTTGAGGCGGTGGGCGTGGATCTCGACGAGGAGATGGCTAGGGGGGCCTGGAGGAATCTGAAGCACTTCTCCTGCGACGCCCTGTGTGATGTCTTAGTGAGCGATGCCAGGATGCTCCCCTTCCGGGAATCGTGCTTTGATGCTGTGGCGGCCGATCCCCCCTACGGGCGGCTAGCACCTACTCACGGCCTGGAGCTGAATAGCGTCTACGAGCGTCTAATAAGTGAGAGTGCTAGAGTCCTGAGGGATAGGGGGAGCCTAGTGTTTATTAAGCCTGAGGGGAGTGGTGTTCCCCGGAGTCTCGAGAAAGTGGGAGAGGGGCTCAAGCACCTCGAGAGGTACCCAGTATACGTGCATAGTGGCCTGACGAGAGTCATATGCCTAGTACCTCGCCTAAGGGCGGCTATTCGGAGAACGCCTTGAGGTGAAGGGTGGCGTGACAGGTGGGCTAGCGGATGTCACATTCCTGGGGACGGGATCTGCGGTCCCCTCAGCCAGGAGGTGGCTGCCCAGCATACTGGTAAGGCTTCGGGGTGAATACCTGCTTCTCGACTGTGGGGAGGGGGCCCAGTACAGGGTATTGAGGGCGGGCTTGAGAGTTAACAAACTAGCAGCCGTACTCGTGACCCATCTTCATGGAGATCACGTTTACGGGCTGCCTGGGCTACTGGAGTCGTTGGGGATGTGGGGCAGGAGCCGATGCCTAGAAGTGTGGGGTCCCCGTGGGCTCAAGGAGTACCTGGAGGCGGCATTAGCGCGGGGGGAGGTCGAATACCCCCTGAAGATCGGAGAGGTCGAGCCCGGGGTTGTACTGTCTCGGGAGGGGTACGAGGTTGTAGCAGTGCCCGTTGAGCACAAGGTTGAGGCTTACGCGTACGTAATAGTTGAGAGGGACTTGCCGGGCAAGTTCAATGAGAGGAAGGCTGAGGAGCTTGGAATCCCGCCCAGCCCCCTGAGGAGGATGCTCATCCAGGGCCTGCCCATAAAGCTGCCCGATGGCAGGATAGTCACGCCCCAGGACGTCGTCGGCCCCCCCAGGAAGGGCCTGAAGATCGTGTACAGCGGCGACACTATGCCGTGTGAGGCATTAGTGGAGGCGGCATCGCGGGCAGACCTCCTAATACACGACGCCACCTTTGCCTCAGAGCACGAGGAGGAGGCCGAGGCTAGTGGGCACTCAACGGCTGCCGAGGCAGCCGAGTGTGCAGCTAAGGCGAGAGTTAAGCTGCTCTTCCTGTTTCACTACAGCAACAGGTACTCTGACTTAAGCGGGCTCTTAGTTGAGGCGCGCAAAATATTTAGGCGCTCCTACCTCAGCGAGGATCTCCTGAGGATCACGTTGAGGCGGTGGGGCACGGACAGTCTGATGGTATCGCTCTCAAAGCTTGGTGGCTAGGGGTCTGGGGGCTCCCTCACCTCCTCCACCGGCGTGCCCTGCACGGTCCTCGGAGCCAGCCAGAGTATGGCCCTCTGAGGATCATCAGTCTCAACTTCTACTGTTATGGGGCCCAGTGGGCTCTCGCCGTACTCGAATGAGCAGAAGCTCACCTTGCCGCTGTAAGCGGCCTGCTTATTAAGATAGAAGGAGAAGCCCCTCTCGTGCAAGCCCCTCAAGAGGTACTGACGGGCGGCGTCTAGAATGCGTTGCTCCATTAAGAGGCGCCTGAATTTCACAAGAGCCTCTCTGCCCCCCTCTCCCACTAAGATCTTAACGTGGCCTGAGACCTCCTCCCTGAGCTGTACATCAAAGAGGTTTAACAGGGCCTTCACGACCTTCTCCTCATCCTCTGTAGGCCTTACTTCTGCTCTGATTATTACTCTCATATCACGTGCTACCTTATCCTAACTCTATTGACCTTCTTATTCTGCCAGCTGTACTTTCGCATCCTGCTTGAGCGTCCAAAGCCACATGCTGCACAGTAGTGCTTCCTAATGTTGTAGCTGTGCCTGCCGCACCGCCTACACCTGATGTGGGTCTTGCCCCTCCCACGCTTACCAAAGGAAGTTGTGCCCTTAACCACTCGCCAACACCACCCCTCTCCTCACGCCCTTTCTATTTAAAAGTGGCTCTTCACAGAAGCTAACCCCCAGGCTGAGCGTCACAATCCCTGGATGTGCGTGCGCAGCCTCTTAGCAGCCTCCAAGTGCTCATATTCCTCCAGGATCTTCAGTGGCGCGCCTCCCCTCAGGGCTGAGAGAGCCGTGGAGCGCCCTGTAGAACTCCACTGAGCACTCCTCGTTCGCGATCATTACCTGATACGATACCTCCCTCTCCACCCGGCCGCCCCTCCTCAGGGAATCCACAACCCTGACTAGCCGATGCCTATCCTCCCTGGCCCTGCTCAAGGCCTCCTCCACGGCCCTGGGAGCTGGCTAATTAAAGAATGGCGCTCCCCGCCTCCTCAAACAGCCGCGTGAGGATCTCCGCGCGTCTAATTTCATCCGACGAGAACTTGAGCAGCAGTACCCGGTGAGCGGGTACTTCCACGAACCTTCTTGTAGAACTTGCTCATCATCTTCTCGAGGCTTACAGTAGCCTTGAGGATGTCAGCTACAGTGTGCGGCACGAATATAAACTTTAGACGCTAGCCCTTATCCTCAACCTGGAGGCTCTCGCCGTGCGCTCGAGTTACTGTGCAGGGCTTATGAACACTACATTGTCGCCTCTCACTAGCACGGTGCCCAGCTTACGGGTACGCCCCTCCTTACTCTCCTCTGCGTCCTCCAGCACTAGGTTGAGGTGCTGATCGAAGCTTTTCAGCACGCCTCTCATCTCCCTGCCTCCCTTGAGCTTCACAAGCACCTGCTTATCGAGCGAACTCCTAAGCACCTCTATCGTCGACGCCATTCGTCACACCTTTCAACTCCCACCCTTCAAACATCCTTTTAACCATTATCCTGGGCGTGCCAAGCGGCTTATATCAGGGGATTACGCCTATCATCCTGCGGGCCCGTGGCCTAGCCTGGAAAGGCGCCGGCCTTCGGAGCCGGAGAACCCGGGTTCGAATCCCGGCGGGCCCGCCACATATTCCATGCCTCCACTATCTTCTCCAAGATAGTGGATGATGTCCTTTAACGTGCTTAATCCTCCGGATGCTGGTACCCCTCTCATAAGTATCAGCACCTCTATCAGAACAGATTTAATGAGGGCACTAAGTTTCACCAATGTTCAGATATCAACGATGCTATGAACTACAAC
>QMRZ01000026.1 GCA_003649495.1 Thermoprotei archaeon
CCAGGAGGAAGATAAGGGCGGAGCTGAGGAAGAGCCCCTGATTGATTTATCAACAGGTCGCCCCGCGTCAGGATTCCCGGGCGCGACGTTAGGAATCGTTTCCTGATTCCTGCGCCAACCCTACCGTCGCCACGCCTGGACCGCGCGCAATCCCAACCGATCAGGATTTAAATCCTGACAACCCCTTAAAAGCCGTGCCCAGGGAGAAGAACCTTCTCGCGTCACAGTAATTTGTAGCGTATCACGTAGAATATCTTGGAGTTGGCGTCCAACCCCGACCAGTTCACGACTATCGGCTCATCCACGTCGCCAGTCAGCTTTATGCTGTCCAGCGGTATCATGGCGAACTTGCTACAGTAGATCTTGCCCACCAGCTTCCCAGAGTTCTTGAAGTACGCCCACACCTCTCCGCTGGTGCTGTTAGAGGCTAGGTAGGCGCTCCTAGTGTCTATGCGCTTGCCAGGCGGTGGGGACAGCACCACCTTTGGTGGCGACTCCGTGGCGGTGTTTATCTCCCCGCTGACGGACGCCTCCGTCGCGAGCACGTCCACGTTGAAGGTGGAGCCGAGCAACTGCTGGAGCGCTGGTTGCGCCAGCTCGAAGAGGAGCACCCCGACGCGCCCGTACTCATCCATGTAGAGGGGCGCTATCTTGCCGTAGAGGCGGTCGAATGCGTCCCTCACGTCGCAAGCCAGGCAATCCAGGTCGGCCCTGGTCGCGTCAACCTTGCGCTCCAGTTGCCTGTCCGCGTCGTAGAGTTGCTCCAGCGCGTCCACTAGCGCGTGTCCCCAGGCGGACGTTATGGCCGTTAACGGCTTTGGCCTGAGGTGCTCGAACGCCATGCTCCCATCATTAGTTGGCTCAGTCGTTTATAAGCCACGCCCCTTCACGTATGCGTAGTACACGACGTGATCCGACGCGTCTGGGTTGTCCACTAGGAGCCTCACGTACATGAACTCGTCCTCTATGCGCACGGTGTAGGCCCTGCCCGCGTCGAGCGTGGCCTGGTGGTAGGGGTCGGCGCTGTCGTAGTCCGAGGGGTCGTCGTAGCAGTAGACCTTGAGGGTGAGGGCGTAGTCCGCCTTGACGGTTATGGTCTTGCTCTTGTAAGCTGATACGTCCGTCTCGCCTATCAGCTCCACGCCCGTGGCGTTGGCGGGCACGCCGACGTTCCTGGCCAGGGCCACCACCGTGTAGCCTGGGAACGCGGGCCTCAGCACGCCATAGATCAACTTGTTGACCGCTGGCTCCTCCAGCTCGAATATCCTGACGCCGACCCTCCCCTCCTCGTCCACGTAGAGGGGCGCCACCTTGCCGTAGATGCGTTGCAGGTAGCCTTGCAGGTCCATCTTCATCGTCCACAGCTTGTTGAGGGCCGGATCTGTTATGTCCGAGACCGTGATGGGGTCTCCATCCTTCAGCACGCTCCTGCCAGCCACGGTCACGTCCTCCCTGAACTCCCCCCTCTGCGCCACAACCCTCAGCCACGCCCTGGCGTCACTGCCCAGGGAGTAGTACGCGTCCAGCGCGGGGATGATGTCGCTGGGCAAGCTCCCCAGGTCGGAGAGCATGAGCGCCTCCCTCCCTGGCGCCAGCGCCCTGCCGTAGAGCTGTTCCAGGATGTCTATCACCTGTTGCCCCCAGTCCACCGTTATCCTAGTCTTCGGCTTGGGCCTCAGGTGGTCTAACCACATGCTCCCCTCAGTTGACTAGGGATTAAGGATAAAAAAATCAGGCGGTGTAGTAGGTCCTGATCAGCCTAGCCTTCAGCGAGAGCCAGCGCCCCTCATCCCACGCTGGGCCCTCGGCGCTCTCATACTTCTTGTAGAGATCCCATATCTCCGCCCTGACCATCTCGTACTCATCCTCCGAGAGGGACGCCCTCCTGCCCCCAGTGTATGGCGCCGTGTACAGCTCCTTGCAAAGCTCGGGACCCTCCAGCTCCAGCCCTAGCTCCTCCATGGCCTTGAACATGTTCATCTCAACCTTACCCTTGACGAAGATGTACATCGGCAATATCAACATACGATAGGCGTGGAGCGCCGCCCTCGGCGACCTCGTGTCCTCGAACCACCTTATCTGATGTAATATATTCTGTGGTGGGAAGAAATCCTTTGTCAACAACTGGATCACCTCCTCGATGGGAAAGTGTGGGTCTACGTAGAATGGGTTTAGGAAGTTCAGTATCGTCTCGCCATGCCTGTAGGGCACATCCAGCTTGATGAGGTGCTCCAACTCGAAAATGTTTATGTCGAACGGTGGCTTGCCCAGGTGCATGTAGTCCCACCACCCCCTCTTGACGTATATGCCGTGGACGTCGTAGTCGAAGTTGGGCGCCGCCCAACCGAACGCCCTGCTGCCAGTCAGGGAGAGCAACACCAGCTTGGCGCCCCTGGGCAGGCGCTCCCTAACGAGGGCGATGACCTCCTCCCTCAGGTCGGGTGGCATGGACATGCCCTCACACCAGTTTAGATGCGTCGTACTCGGGGATAAATACCACGCGCTGAGGCCCAGAGTCGTAGCCGCCAGCTATGACCCTGAACACGCCCTCCACCCTCGCCTCTATTATGCCGTTCACCTGCGTCCACACGACTGGCTTGCTGAGAAGCTCCAGCAGGCGCCTCGTCATGCCCCTGTCCATCCTCTTCAGGAACGAGAGTATGGTCAACGCGAACTTCCTGGAGGGCTCGCACTTGAAGCTACACGGCAGGTGGGGGATCACCCTAGCCCCAGCGTAGCGTATCAGGACGTTCAGCAACGGGTCGCCCTCCACCTCTCCCTTGCCGTTCATGCCCGTGGCCTTGGCTATGGCGAGTATGGGGTCAAGCTCGCCCGCCCTCCACACCTTGGTGAAGAACTCCCTGCAACACTCGGGGTACCCCAGGAGCGCCCCTTGCGCGTCGTCGTCGCAGGAGCGGAACGCCCTCTCGAAGGCCAGGAGGTCCTCTTCCCTCTTGCCGACCACGCCGAATATCAACGCGTCGTGGAGCCCCGTGGGCTCCTCGTGCTTGTGCGCGAAGCCGCTGAAGCGTCGCACCAGCCTGAGCGGTCTGAACTTCAGCCCCAGCCTGTGCAGGTAAATCATCTGCTCCATCATGTGGTAGGGGTCCACGTGGTACACGTCGCAACGTCGCTTGCCAGCGAGTATGAGGAGGAGTTCCACGTGCTGGAGGGATCTCTCGGCCCAGCTCAGCACTGGCGAGTACCTCTCCCTGGCCTCCCTCCCCTCCCAGACGATGGTCGTGAACGGGGGGATCTCCACCCTCATCGCGTGAAATCACCCCTCCAGATGTCCCACCTGTATCCGGCGTCTATCATCTTGACGTACCTCACCTTATCTGGGTACTCTGTCGGAAATATGGCATCTGGCAAGGCCTTCCTAAGATCCTCCTCTATCTTCGCGAAGAGCTTGTCGAACGCTGGCACGAAGCGACTGGGCCTCCTCCAGTCGCCACCTATGCCCTCCGCTGGGCAACCGCCACGGTGCAGGTGCGCATACGGGTCGTCCCTAAGCTCGGTCTGCAACAGCGCCAGCGTCCTCACCTGCATCCTGAACATGTCCGTGTGCGGTAGCTGGCTGGGCCTGAGGAGCGTGCCCCAGCCCAGTATCCTGTCGCATGATAGGATATTTCCCCTGTTGTCTATGGCCCATACCAGAGAGTCGTAGAGGTGGCATCCGCTGAACCAGCACACCGTCTCCCTCTCTCCCAGCAGGGTCCTCCGCATGTCTATGAATGGCGACACCTTTAGCCTGAGCCCCTTGCAGTACTCGTACAGCTCTATGTACGCCCTGGCCAGCTCCTCATTAGTAAGCTCATACGCCTTGGCTGGCCCAGCGTCAGCCGACATCGGGTTCAGCCTCACGCTCTGGGCGCCCCTCTCCTCCAGCCACTTCAGGAACTCCTTTAGTCGCTCCAGGCGCCTGGCGTCGCCAGCGTTGGCCCTGTGCAGTATCGTTATCACGCCACCGCAGAGCTTCTCGGAGATCAGGATCTCCAGATTTTCCATTACTCGCTTGCGATATTCCTCGCTCGCTGGTTTAATCTCGCGCCCTTGCTCATCGAAGAAACCCCTCAGCGTGTTGATGTCGGGGAACCCGTCCACGCTGATCCCCACGTGACAGCCGTACCGCTTGAAGAGCCGTATGTGATCCTCGGTGATGGCGTACCCGTTGCTCTGCATCCCCACGTTGAAGCCCTCGGATCGTATGAGTTTCATCAGCCTCTCCAGCACGTCCAGCGGCACCGACGTCGGCTCCCCGCCGTGGAGCACGACTTCCGTCCCGCAGGAGTTCCTGTATTGTTTCAGGAGTCTTAATGCCTTGCGTATGCCCTCCCAGTCCATCTCCTCCCAGTCCCTCATGGCGCCTGGCCTGGGCAACCCTGGGCGCTGGAAGCAGTAGAGGCAACCGAGGTTACAACCCCTGGTGGGGTACAGCAATATTGCCACATCACACCTGTGGAGCGCGGGCGGATAAAGCTATTGTCACGCAACCGCGTCGCTGTGCGGCGTGTCGCCGTGGATGGCGTCGCCATGCGCCACGTCGCTGTGCGGGAAGTCGCTGAAGTCGCTGAAGTCTAGGTGCCCGCTGTCGTAGTGCGTCGCATCCGAGTGGGATACGTCGCTGAAGGGCACGTCCGAGTGGGACACGTCTAGGTAGTCGCTGAAGTCCTGGTGCCCCGTGTCCACGTGCGCCTCATCGCTATGGGGCACGTTGCTGAAGGCGACATCAGAGTGCTGTAGCGGCACTATATCCGTGTGGCCAGGCAACGCCAGGATGTCCGTGAACGCGCCAGAGTCGCTGTGGTTGACGTCGCTGTGCGACACGTCCGAGTGGGGGTAGTCCGCGTGGGGGGTATCGCTGTGATCGCTCCACACCTGCCCAGCCCTATCCGAGTGGCTCACGTTGCTGAAGGCGACGTCGCTGAATGGCGCGTCGCCATGTGGCGTGTCGCTGTGGTCGCTCCAGGAGCTGGGCGCCTGGTCGGAGTGGGGCGTGTCTATGTGCCCCGCATCTAGGTGCTCCACATCGCTGTGGTAGGCATCCGTGTGCCCCACGTCGCTGTGGGACGCGTCCGAGTGGGGGTAGTCCGCGTGGGGGGTATCGCCATGCGCCACGTCGCTGAATGGCGCGTCGCTGTGGGCGACGTCCGAGTGGATGATATCTGAGTAGGGTGCGATGACGCGGTAGGCATTTGAGTGGGCCGCGTCGCTGTGGGGCGCGTCGCTGTGCGGCGTGTCGCCGTGGATGGCGTCGCCATGCGCCACGTCGCTGTGGGGCACGTCGCTGAAGGCGACGTCCGAGTGCGTGTACCTGTTTATGTAGGCCAGTATGGAGCCGTACACGGTCTCCGTCAGGCTCAGCCACGTCAGGATGCTGTGCAACCAAGCGTCCCCGACCGATGCGGAGACGCTAGCCGACAGGGATTTAGAAATCCTCTTGCTGAACACCTCGCTGACCGTCAGCGCGTCTCTCACGGCCCTCCTCACCAACCTGCTTATGACCGCATCCACGGTCGCGCTGATGGCCTCGCTCAACTTCGCGTACGCGATGACGAGCATGGCGTACGCATCCGAGATGGCGCTGGTCACTTCTGTAGTAAAGAACCTGTAAATGGTCTTGCTGAACGTCTCAACCGTGGATAACGCATCCGACAACCCCTTTTTCACCAGCTTGCTTATGACCGCATCCACGGTGGCGCTGATGGCCTCGGTGATGGATGCGATTAATCTCCTAATGCTTGTCCAAGCGTCGGATATCGTTGCCGACACCGTGGTTGCCAACGTCCTGAATATCGTCTTGGAGAGGTAGTCGCTAATGGCGAGCGCGTCGTAGAGGCTCTTCCGCACCAGCTTGCTTATGATCGTCTCCACGGTCGTGGATATGGATTCCGCCAGCCCCGCCACGTGCCTCCTTATGGCGGATGCCACATCGGTTATGGATGCGGATGCGGTCGCGACGAGGAGCCACACCCTGTAGAGCCTGAAGCGATCCCTGACCTCCAGGTGATCCCACAGTCGCTGGACCCTGAAGACCTCCAGCAGGGCCGTGGCCACTCCCTGCAACGCCTCCAGGAGCCTGGCGAAGAATATCTTCCCAGCCCTCCAGGCGTCGGATATGGCGGTCGATGCCCTGGCCAGGAGCGTCGCCCCAGTGCCCCCCTCCAGCCAGAACACGCCCCACCTGTCCGACACGGTGGCCCTGACCCTCGCCTCTAAGAAGCGGGCCATCATGTGGTTGAGCTTCTCCTGCAACTCCCACAGCCTTATGAACTGGTTCATGTGATCCGCGTGGATCACCTCCCCCGACTCCAACGTCAACAGGTTGTCCACCAGCCTCCTCAGCTCCAACAGCGCCCCAGGCATCACGCCCCGCATGCCGAAGTACACGTCATCTATCGTCTTCATCACCCTCCAGGCCCTCACGTAGACGTTGACGTGCTCGCTCTCCAGTTGCTCCCCGCCCCTGAACGTCGGCATCTCCGCCACTATGTCCTCCAGCCTCGCCACGTAGCCAGCGATGTCGGGCACGGCCCTGGAGAGGGCCTTCAGGAACTCCAGTTGGCGTCTCCAGTTCTCCGTGTTGACGTTGAACTCGTGTGGCAGTATCCAATCGTACCTGTCCCGCACCCTCCGTGGCTTCTTGAACACGCCCTAGCCCCCTAGGATAGGGTCAGGCTCCACGTTATCCTGATCTGATCCCCAGGCGAGAGATCCACGGCGCCGAACGACTGGTACGCCAGCATGGTGCCGCCAGACGGGGCGTCGAATATGCCCGCCTCGGTGATGGACCATGACGCGTCGGCGGTGAAGGTCGCCTCCCAGTACGCGTAGCCAGGGACGTTGACCGTGGCCTCCTTCCTCGCCACCTCCGCCCCCAGCCCGCTCTCGGATGGCGTGCCCTGCCCGATGGCTATGTACTTGAATGGCGTGGTCCTGATCCCCACTATCAGCTCGCATATGGCGGTTATCCCGTCCGACGTGACCGTGTTCCTTATCACGCGCCTAGTCTTGACCTTCCCGTCCTTGCCTATGACCGTGATCACCAGGGTGCCGCGCAACTTGAGGCCCTCCCTAGCGCCCCTCCTGTTCCTCCGCATACACGAGAAATGCGCGACCACGGTTAAATAACATCTCCTCCCTAAGATAAACATAAAGGGGAGGGGGAGACCAACAGGCATGGTATGAGGATTGGCGCGGAGATAAGGGCGGATGTGAGGGTGAACGGGGAGCCCATCGGGGGGGCGTCCCCCCAGGACGCCCTCTTCAACGATATAGTCAACGAGGTGGCCACGGACTCGCTCTACATCTCCAAGGTGGACAAGATCGTGCTGGTGGACAGCGGTGGGACGGAGAGGGACAGCACCACCACCCTGGACTACACGGATAGGACCACGGAGAGCCCGCCCAAGGTGGAGATACACGGCACGATAGACATAACGGCTGACTACACGGTCGCCAAGATCAGGCTCTACGCTGGCACCAAGCTCTACTTCGAGACTAGCTGGTCTAGGGCGGTCCAGAACGGCGATAAGGTTGACGTCACGGTCACGGTCCAAGTGAGCGGGTCTGGCTCCGTCTCTGGCACCACGACTGGCTCCCTGGCTGGGGCTGGGTTCGCCATACACATCTGCAAGGCCCTGATAGGCGCTAGCGAGAGGGAGCAGATAGGGTTCGCTAGGGCCGTCTTGTTGACCGCAGATAACGTTGAGCTGTACAACCAGCCCCTCTCCCGCACAGCCGACACGGCGAACAACCAGGCCACGGGGGACACGGGGATGCAGTCGCCCAGCGCCGAGGGGGATGCCGTGACGTTGCAGTTCAGGAACAGCGGGGGCTACGCGGTGGCGGTCTTCAGCCTCGATACCGCCGTCTCCATAACGACCGAGACGCAGGTGAGGGTGCAGTTCACGTTCTCAGTGTCGTGACAGTAGCCTCCTGGTCTCGCGCAACCAGCGGATGTGGTGCGTGAGCCTAGCGCCACCTAGGGCGTCCACCACCGGACGTATGGTCTCATAGAGCTTCTCCAGGACCTCCCTCTCCAGCCCGTCGCCCGCCCACTTCTCTATCCAGTAGTTCTTGAACTCCTCCCCGCTCATGGCCTTCTCCATCCTCCTCCCCCAGCCGTGCGTGCCGTAGAGCTTGCCGTACATGTCCAGGACCGCCGTCTTGTAGAGGCGCATGACGTGTGGCGGGGTGCCTGGCCTGAGCCTCCTCACCACCTCCTCCGTCAACGACTCCAGTCGCATGCGGTGGGAGGACGGCACCGCCCATGCCTCCAGCCTCCTAGAGCGCCAGGGGTACCTCCTCTCCCTGGCACGCTGGTAGTTCGCGACTACCAGGGGCGTGGAGAGGAGGCGACGCTTGAAGTTCCCCACCACGAAGTTGACGTACTCCACCAGCTTCGGCACCAGGGTCTCCGGGTCCACGCGGAAGGGGGTCTCATCATCCGTCCAGTAGCACATGTCCCAGTACGACTCATCCCACCAGCCCCCAGCCTCCACGTCCCAGAGGTGCCTCATCTCCCTCGTGGCCGTCCGCAGGAGCCAGTCGGTGAACTCTATGATGGATGGCGCGTCGGGCGTCCCCCATGGCGAGAGATCCCACCACGCGTAGTCCCACACCGCCACCTGGCGCTTCATGCTCGTCATCATGGAGAGCCTGTTGAACACGTCCTCCACCACCTCCTCCGCTATGCCCAGTTGCCTAGCAACCGCCATGAGCCTGTTCTTGGCCTCCGTCAGGCTGACGTCCTTCTTGAGGAACGCGTAGATGGCGCTCCTCAGGAACTCTCGCACGGCTGGCGGGTCCACGTAGCTCTCGCCATACCTGGACTTCCCCACCACCGCCTTCACGGGGCGGGTCTCCTCCACGTTCCGCGAGACGTCCGGCACTATTATCTCGGGGATCGTGAGTTCTGGCAACTCCAGCTCCGGGAACTCCACCTCTATCTCTATCGGCTCTATCTCCAGCAGGACGCCCTCCAGGAACTCGTCCATGGATGGCAACTGGATGTCCCAGATCTGTTGCCAGGGCTCCACCTCCGCTAGGGAGAGGTCGAAGAAGAGGAGGCCAGTCAGCGATGAGAACAGCGTGTCGGATAGCACGTACTCCCCCCAGAACGACGCGTAGTCGTAGATGTTGAACATGCGGAATATGTTGCTGTCTATGGCGTCGTCGCTGAGCAACTTGCTGAAGTACTTCCGCTTCATCTCCAGTATCTCGCTAGCCTCCCTCTGGGACGCCCCCATCCGTCGCCACCTCCCACAGCCTCTTGCCGACCTCCCGCCAGTTATAAACCCCCCTCAGGCGCCTCACCGCGTACTCCCTCACCCTAGCCCTGTACTCCGCCAAGTCCTCCAGTATCTCGTGAACCTTGTCCAACGCGTCATCCACGTCCACCGTGTAGCCGTAGCCCACGTGGATCTGGTTGTCTGGGAAGACCCTGACCCTGAGGCCCTCCCTGCACAGCAACCAGTCGGGCATGTACTCCGCCCACGCCCCCATCCTGTGCCCCACCGCTGGCGTGCCCCTGGCCAGGCTCTCCAACCCGCACACCTCAAAGCCACCGCCACGCGAGAAGAGCAAGGTGACGTCGCAGATGTCGTAGAGGAACATCTTCTCCTCCTCCGTGAGCCAACCGAAGACGTTTATGATGCCCAGCCTCTTGGCACGCTCCACGTCTATGTTGAGCGGGCCACCAGTCTTCACGACTAATGCTACATCATCCCTCTCGCGTTTCAAGCGCTCGTAGAAGACGAGGACCTCTGGCCAGCCTTTACGCTCAGGACTATGCCACATCCAGAACAACAGTAATTTCCTATGCGACATCTGCTTTAGTTGCCACAGCACCCTCAGCGCCTGGTTGCTCACCCCCTCTATGGAAATGGGCGGCGAGTCGTACCACTCCAGATCTAAGCCGTGGGGGATCACCCTGACGGGCACTTTCACCCCGCTCCTCACGTATGAGCGCCTGGCGAAGTCGGATGGCACCACCACCTCATCATATACCTCGGTGAGCTTGACCGCTAGGTCGCTGATCCCGTCGCTGTCCGCCACGTCTATGCCCACCGCCTTCTCGTACTTCTCGAACCGCTTGGAGAGGTTCTCCAAGGCCCTGTCCAGGCTCGGCTCAGCCAGCTTGAGTTGCTGGCACCAGCGCCAGGTACACCAGAACATGGGGTGGACGAGCAACACGTAGGGCTTCACGGGGTAGATGTCGGGGAGGTTAAGCTCGTCCCACTCGTAGACCTTCGTATACCTCCTCAGCCCCTCTATGTGCTTCTTGGCGATCAGGGAGAAAGAGACGGTGTGCCATATGGGGTAGCAGTAAATGATGTGTGGTCTCATCGCCTAACGCCAGCCCCTCCCCCGCTGACGGTCTCCTCCAGCCTCTTCAGGGACTCGTTGAGCGCCTTTATCGCCTTATCCATGTCCCTCGCTATCTTCTCCGACAACCTCCTAAGCTCCTCTATGGCCCTGGTCGCCTCATCCGGGCTCGCGCCAGGGCTGGCGGGCGCGGTGGGCCTGGCGGTCGGCCTAGGGGATCGCGTCCTGTACCTCGTCCTAGTCGGCATGCTTCGCCACCCGTGGAAAAATCCGGGCGGTGGCTTATATAGCTACTCGGCGGGGACTGGCGGCGGTGATCCTCCACCGGGCGGGCCGTAGATCGCATATCTATACGCCTTCTCCAGCTCGAAGCCCTCCAGCAGTATATCTATCTCCTCATCGCTGAGGCCATACGTCTTGAACCTCTCCAGCCTCCTCCTGGCCTCGTTCCTGTCGATTATGTCCGCGCAGTACGCGTTGAGCAGGCGCGTGATGTACCAGGAGAGCCTCCTGTGGATCTTCCTTGACTTGATGAGCTTCCTGTAGTATTCCACCTGCCTCCTGTACTTCTCCGCCTCTATGCCCCTAGCCCTCAGCCAGTCCTCTAGGAGCGCCTCCCACTCGCCGAGGTACTGTGCGTCCGAGATGAACTCCCTGAGGGTGGGCACGAACGTGTCCAGTATGCGCCTTATCCTGCGCAACGTGAGGTCAACCTGGAATATCTCCAGCTCCCTAGCCGTCCACCCGCCTTGCTTCATCAGCGCCACGACCTGATCGACTATCTCCTGGGGCATGGCGTAGCGCTCCAGCAAGCCCCTGAACGTGCTCACCATAGTGTTGGTCTCGCTGGCTATGCTCCTGGCCATGGCGTAGCGCATCCACAGGCTGGCCCACGGCTCCCTGACCCTCCTCGCCTCGAAGACGCGCACCACTAGGTCGTTCGGCACGTCTATGTACTCCATCATGGAGGCGAGGGTGCCCAGGGTGGGTATGAACTCCTTCGCCTCCTCCACCAGCATCTCCAGCGAGGCCCTCATGTCGAGCAGTTCTATCTCCACGTCCGTGAAGCCGAACCTCTCCGCGTTGGCGAGTATGGATTTCCAGAGGTCCTCGCTTATGGCGCCCCTCTTGAGCGCCCTGAGGGCCGCCGATAACACCGCCTTGTAGTCGCTCTTCACTGGCTTGACCCCTATGTAGCGCCTCCAGAGCGGGCGGTACTTGTCGGGTATGTTGTACATCTCCAGGACCTCCTCTATCGCCCACTCTGGCACCACCATGTACTCGGCCCACGTCCCCAGCGTGGATGGCGCTGGGTACTGCTCCCTCCTGACTATGCCCAGCACGACCTCTCCCAGCTTCACTATCGCCTCGGCCTCCGATGGCGTGAACTCGAAGTATTTCATGAGCGCGTCCGCCACGCCCTTAAGCTCCTCTATGGTGACCCAGCCCCAGCTCACACGGTACAACAGCCATCCGAGTATCCTCTGCGCCAACCAGCGCTTCCTCATGGCCAGCTCCACCTCAGCCACCATGGACTCCATCTCTATCCACCTCTCCAGGTACTCCACATCCGTGGAGAGCTTCACGTCCACGCCCGTGAGCGCCTTCAACTGCTTGGAGAGGTACTGCCTCAGGCTCTCGGAGAAGGATGCCAGGCGCTCGTGCGCCTCCTCGGGTGTCCACACCAGCAGGCGCACGGCTGAGGCTATCGCCCTGTAGCCCTCCCTGAATAGATCTAGGGTCCTGTCGAAGGCGGCCCTGATCTGCAACAGCCTCCTCTCGGCTGGCAACCAAGCTAGCGGCACCTTGTAGTCGAACGGGACGGCCTCTCCCGTGGCTGGGTCTATGTAGCCAGTCCTGAACGTGGTCACGAACAGGCCGCTCAGGAGTTGCTCGGAGTTGTCCAGCGTTATCAGGCCCTCCTTGTAGGCGTTTATGAAGCCAGTCCTCACTAGGGTCTTCTCGTCCGCCAGGGCGTTTATTGCCTCGGCCACAGCCACGAGCGGCGTCCAGTAGGGGTGCATGCCCGTGGCCTCTATGAGCCTGGCCATCACGCTCACGTCCATGGCTATGCCCGGGGACACCTTCTGCGCGAGCAACTCATCGCCCTTGCAAGCCCTCATCTTGTCCACCAGCTCCTCTATCGACGTGCCCATGTCGAAGCCGACCTTGCTGAGTTGCTCCAGGAGGGCCCACCTGACCATCCAGCGTATGTCTATCTTGGTGGGCAAGTCCGCCATGAGGTCGTGTATGATGTCTATGTCGGCGGGGAACTCATTATCCCAGGCCAGCGGGAAGTAGTCGTGCCACTTCATGTAGCTGGCCATCATCTTGTTCAGGATGTCCGGCTTATCGTTCAACTCCTTGGGCGGGCTCGGGATCTTCCCCAGCCCCGTCTTCCGTATGAACTCCTCCACCTCCTCGCGCTTTCGCGGGAGCCCGGGGCTCCAGAGCACCTTGGCTATGCCCCTCCAGTAGAAGCGCGATAGTTGCTCGGGGCTCGGGTAGCGGAAGTGCAACAGGTAGTAGAGGAGCGCGACGTTCTCGTGCATGCCCAGCCTCTCTGCCCACACCTTGAACGCCTCGTAGCCCCTCACCCCAGCCCCGAAGATGTCCCGTATCATGAACCTACAGAGGTCCGACAGGCTGGGTTGCTCGTAGAGCAGGGAGAGCGGTATGAGGCGATCCGTCCCGAATCGGTCCTTTATCGTCACGTGCAGTTCCTCCGGTACCGCCACGGCATACTTTATGAACCAGTCGGGATAGCCCCTGTACTCCAATATGCCCTGTACGTATCCCTTGCTCTCCCCCACGCCGACCCTCCTCGCCAGCCGTATGGTCTCGGAGAGCGGGGGAAGCTCGAAGGGGATGTTCCCTAGGCCGAGCGCCCTGAAGTACTGTTTCCAGGCGTAGCGTAATGGGTATCGGAGCGGGAGCATGGAGATTATCGCCGTGCCCACGCCCAGGGATTTCAGGAACTCCACTGGCACCTTCTCCATCGCCTTGCCCAGCTCGTACAACGTCTTGTTGAAGCGCGATATCAACGTGCCCACTACCTTGCCCCCTATTCCCAGCGGCGCTAGGTGCCCCTCTATCCTCCCCCTCACCTCCGCCAAGATGTGGGAGAGCGACTTGAGCCCCGTCGGCAGTAGGAGGATGGTCATGAAGTGCGGCACGACCGCGAGCCAGATGGCGGGCAGGACCTCCAATTCGCCCGGTCTCTCGCCCTCCCCTGGCGCGAATAATTTCTTGAAGTAATCCGAGAGGGACTTGGCGACCTCCTTGGGCACGTCCTCTAGGAATGGCCTCAATACGTTAGTTATCGCCCCCGCAAGCGGTTTCGTCACGCCTTTGAACCAGTTCAACAGCCCCGTCGCCAGACCCATCGCCCACTGGGCCGCGCCCTGCACTGCGCCTTGCAACTTGGAGCCGAGATCCTGGAAGAAGGACATGGCCTTCCTAGCGAAATCTGAGAAGAATGCCGACACCCGCTCCCAGAGGTTGGAGAGCGCGTTCCATATCGGCTCTGCTACGTTCTTCACCAGCCAGTTGATGGGGTCCTTGGCGAACTCCTGGATGTTCTCCCAGAGCCAGCCGAAGAATCCTGGCAGGTCTTCCGTGAAGAACTTGACTATTCTATCCCACGCGCCCTCCAGCGCCTTCTTCGCGTTGTCTATGAACCACTTGACTGGCTCGGGCAGGTGATCCCAGATCCACTTCGCGAAGTCTTGCAACCTGTCGCTTATCCACTTCACGGGGTCTTTCAGGAAGTCCTGTAGGCCCTGGACGAACGAGTTCCAGGCATTTTGTATGGTTTGTATGGCGCCCTTGAGCCAACCTGGCAAGTGATCCCAGATCCACTTGGTCAACTCCTGGAACCTCTTCTGTATGAACTCCACCGGGTTTTTCAGGAAATCCTTCAGTCCCTCCACGAACGAGTTCCAGGCGTTCTGTATCGTTGTGATGGCGCCCTTAAGCCAGTCTGGCAACAACTCCCAGATCTGTTTCGCCAACCAACCAAGGCGCTCCTCTATGAACTTCTTCGGATCTTTCAGGAAGTCCTCTAAACCGCTCACGAAATCTGTCCACGCGTCTTTTAGGGCTTTGATGTCATCCTTGAGCCAATCCGGTAACGCATCCCATATCGCCTTCCCAACTCCGGCTAGCGCATCGCTAATTGGATCTGCGATTTTCTCCTTGAACCACTTGGGGAACCACTCTGGGAACTTGTTTATGCCACTAACGAATCCCTGGATCGTGGCCGATGCCTGCTGTATCCACGTGCTAATGGTCTGTCCAGCGCTGGTGAGGGCGTCTTGGACCGCCTTCAGGGCTCCCGATACGGACTCGCCGAATGCCCTGAAGAGGCCCTCTATGTATCCGCGCAGGTAGTCAAACGCTCCAGATATCGCCCCCAGCCCCTCCGTCACGGACTTC
>QMRZ01000027.1 GCA_003649495.1 Thermoprotei archaeon
ACCTAGGGCTGTGCGTCGAGATAAGACACCTCGACTCCTCCAAGTTCGAGGAAGACCCCGGCCTCATGGAGGAGCAACTGTCTAAGGTTGACGCGATACTCCTCACGCCCGGCTTCGGGTCTAGGGGGGTTGAGGGGATGATACAGTCGGCCAGGTACGCTCTGGAGAACAACAAGGTGTTCCTGGGCATATGCTTCGGGGCGCAGCTACTGTTCATAGCGTTCTGCAGGTACGTGTTGGGGCTCAAGTCCGCTAACTCCACCGAGGTCGATCCCTCGACTCCCCACCCAGTAGTGGACCTGCTGCCGGAGCAGAGGAGGCTTGAGATGAAGGGCGGCACGATGAGGCTGGGCGCGCACGAGGTACGCATAGTTAGGGGGACTAAGCTCTACGAGGCCTACGGCAGGGAGGTTGTGTGGGAGAGGTTCAGGCACAGGTATCATATCATCAGGAGCTATGCGGAGAGGGGGGAGGAGGCTGGGCTGAAGATCTCAGCCACTGATAAGTCGGGGAGGATCATAAATGCCATAGAGATCGGCGAGAGCGAGTGGATAGTGGGCGTACAGTTCCACCCCGAGTTCAAGAGCAGGGCTGCCAGGCCCTCGCCCATATACGTCGCCTTCATAAAAGCGGCCTACAGGCAGCGCCGCGGGAAGGCTTAAAAGGTGAAGCTTAAACACACGAGGCGGTGAAGCCACATTGTGTTGCGGGTCTATAACACCCTGAGCAGGCGCCTGGAGGTATTCAGCCCCCTCAATCCAGGCACCGTCCTCATGTATGTCTGCGGCCCCACGGTGTATGACTACACACACGTGGGCCACGCGAGGACCTACGTGGCCTTTGACGTCATTAAGCGCTACCTAAGGCTCAAGGGTTATGATGTCGTACACGTCCAGAACATAACCGACATCGATGACAAGATAATAAGGCGGTCAAGGGAGGAGGGCAGGAGCTGGAGGGAGGTGGCAGACGAGTTCACCAGGGACTACCTGGAGGTCCTCGAGAAGCTCAACATCAAGGTCGACCTGCACCCGCGCGTGACTGAGCACATATCGGAGATAATCGAGTTCATTGGGCTCCTCCTGGAGAAGGGATACGCCTACGTCGCGCCGAGCGGCAGCGTGTACTTCGACGTGGATAGTTACGGCGATTACGGCAGACTGAGCGGCAGGCTCTCGAAGGAGGAGTGGGGGCAGGAGCAGGAGTATGTCAAGGAGAAGAAGCACCCCTACGACTTCGCGTTGTGGAAAGCTGCTAAGCCTGGAGAGCCCTGGTGGGAGAGCCCCTGGGGCCCCGGCAGGCCTGGGTGGCACATAGAGTGCAGCGTTATGGCCACCCTGTACCTCGGGGAGAGGTTTGACATACATGGGGGAGGCAGCGACCTGATATTCCCCCACCACGAGAATGAGAGGGCGCAGAGCGAGGCGGCACTGGGCGTGAAGCCCTGGGTGCGGTACTGGCTCCACACCGGGATGCTGACAGTCGAGGGCCAGAAGATGTCTAAGAGCCTTGGCAACATAGTGCCGCTGAAGGATCTCTTCAGGGAGTGGCAGCCAGAGGTGGTGAGGCTCTGGCTGGCCACCGTGCACTACAGGAGCGTGGTGAACTTCTCGGACGCATCGCTCCACCAGGCCGGGCGCAACTACGAGAGGCTCGCTAACGCGGTGCAGGCCCTACAGGAGGTCTTAAGGAAGGAGGAGTACAGCTTCAAGCTGAGCGATGAGGGGAGGAAGCTGTTAAGGGAGATGGCTAGGCTCAGGAGGGGGTTCTATGAGGCCATGGACGAGGACTTCAACGTGAGCAAGGCGTTCAGCTACGTGTACGAGCTGACCAGCATCGTGTTCTCGAGGATCCTCGAGAAACCTGAGGCCGCTGTTGCCCTCAGAGCCCTCGCGCTACTGGAAGAGTTCAATAAGGTGTTAGGAGTACTCGACAAGTTCTTCTCACGTGCCCCGCCGCTCCCACTAGATCAGCTGATAGAGCTCATAGTGGAGGTGAGGAAGAGGCTGAGGAAGGCTAGAGAGTACGAGCTAGCTGACTGGATACGGGAGCAGCTCCTCAAGCAGGGGGTGCGGCTATATGACAGGGGCGAGGAGACAGTGTGGCGCCTGCTATAGCGGAAGCTTCTCCAGGCCCAGCGCGAGCGCCACGGCTCCATAGAGCACTATATCATCCTTGAGCGGTGTGACCTTTATCTCCGGCATCCTGTTTATCACGTAGCTCGGCGCCTCTCGCCTAATGGGCTCAAGTACGAGCTCTACGTTATTCAACACGACTGAGCCGCCGAGCGTTATGAGGGAGGGGTCGTAGACGTTGATCACATTAGCCACCCCCATCGCGTTATATCTCCCGGCCTCCTCCACCACCATCAGCGCGAACTCGTCCCCTCCCTTGGCTGCATCGTATATGTCCTTGGATGTGAGCCTGCGGGCATTGCCACCACACCTCTCGTAGAGCACGCTACTTTTGAACACATCAGGGCTGCGCGAGGCTAGGAGGCCAGCAAGCTTGGGTATGCCACTGCCAGATGAGTAAGCCTCCCAATGCCCCCTGCCGCCACAGCCGCACACCAGCTTGCCCTCCGCATCTATCACCATGTGGCCTATCTCGTGCGCATTGCCATCCTTACCCAACAGGAGGTGGCCGTCAACGTATATCCCCCCGCCTATCCCCGTGCTTATGGTTATGTAGACTAGATTCTCGTGGCCGCGGCCATCTCCGAAGTGTTTCTCTCCAATCACAGCTGCTACACAGTCGTTGACCAGGTACGTGGGGACTCCAAACTCTCTCTTGAGTGGCTCGACTATCGGGATGTTCTCCAGCGGTAGGTTAGCTGGCTTTATGAGGATGCCCCTCCTCATGTCCAGGGGGCCTATCGAGCCAACTCCTATGCCCCTCAGCTCACCCCTGCTCACGCCACTGCTAGCCAGCAACTCTTTTATTGCAGCAGCTATCGCCTGAGCAATCGCCATGCTACCACCGCTCCTGGGCGTCCTCCTCTTGACGCGAGCTACGAACTCTGCATCCTCATTAGCCAGCACTACGCGCGTGTAGGTGGCGCCTATGTCCACTCCCACTACGTAAGCCATGTGATCACCACCTAGGGGGAGTCCTCGGCGGATTAATAGTTTCCCGCCCTGAAGCGTGCTCCGAGGCTCACTTAACGACGTAGAGCTTAAATAGGGGGGGTCGAACCCCCCCTGAAGAAAACTAAATCCGAGGGGGAGATGAAGAGGGGGGTGGGATTAGGCCGGCACGTAATAGCGGAATTATATGACTGCGACCCCAGGGTCCTTGACGACGTGAGGGTAGTGGAGACTGCGTTAATTGAAGCGGCTAAGGCGACTAACAGCACCATTATTAACTACTACGTCCACCGCTTCAAGCCCTACGGCGTGAGCGGCTACGTGCTGGTGGCTGAGTCTCACATATCAATACACACCTGGCCTGAGTATGGGTACGCTGCCGTCGACGTCTTCACGTGTGGCGAGCACACGGACCCCTGGAGGGGCCTCGAAGTCCTCAGGAGGTTCCTGAAGGCACGCCACATCAGCATCGTGGCGATGGTGCGTGGTGTAGGGGCTAAGGAGGCCTACAGCGGGTACGAGGAGGCAGCTAAAGAGGTCACTTGACTACTGGCTACTCCCTTTATTTAACCTCTCTAACCTGGGCTTAAGCATAGCCTCTATTAGATCCACGGCCTCCTCAGGGGGTATGTTGCTCGTGTTGAGCATAACGTCGTAGAGGGCGGGATCGGTGAGCTCCCTCCCGTATAGCCTCTCTACGAGCCTGCGCCTCTCCTCGTCGCTCCTCTCAACCTCCCTCTCAGCCTCCTCCACGCTTATCCCCCTCCGCCTAGCTACTCTCTCAATCCTTACCTTCCTGTCGGCGTAAAGGAAGGCTTTTAGCGTGGCGGGCTGGTCGAGGAGCATTAGCGCGGTGCGGCCCTCAACTATCACGCCGCCCTCCCTCAGGTAATCTAGCGCTACGCTCCTCACGATGCCCTCGAGATCCACCTCCCCATCCCTCACCATGGCTGAGAGCTCCATGAAGGAGATCCTCTTCTCAGCGACTATCTCCCTCACTATCCTCTCAGTGTTAACCACGTGGAGCCCTATCCGCCTGGAGAGCTCCACGGCCACAGAAGTGCAGCCCGCGCCCAGCATGCCCGGTATCAGTATGACTACTCTCTCCACAGTAGCCACCTTGCGAAACTGGGCGTCGCCATAATTATCTTTATCGAGGCCATGCTCAGCCCGTGCGGTGACTACTAGTGATGCTGCCCATAGGCGACGAGGTTAGGAGGATGAGCACTCCCGTGCTCACCTATGTGCTCCTGAGCTGCAACGTGCTAATCTTCGCCTACTCCATGCTGAGGGGCCTGGAGACGATCATCAATAACTACGGCTTCAGGCCCAAGTACTTGTTCACAGCCTCCAGGCTCGAGACACTGTTGACTTCCATGTTCGTCCATGGAGGGCCAGCACACCTAGTGGGTAACATGCTCTTCCTCTACATCTTTGGCAGGAGTGTAGAGGATAAGCTCGGCCCGCTGCGCTACTTACTACTCTACCTCTTCAGCGGAGTGGTGGGCAATGTAGTTCACGCGGCCTCAGCATGCCTGCTGCCAGAGCACTTAGTGGCGCGGGGCCTCTACACTCCGCTGGTGGGCGCCTCGGGAGCAATCTCCGGGGTGATGGGCGCGTACACGGTCTTCTACCCCAGGATGCGCGTGAAGACCCTTGTGATCTTCTACTACGTTGTAGTGCTGCGCATCCCAGCACACCTCTACGTGCTGGCCTGGTTCGCCTATCAGCTGCTGATAGGGCTCATTAGCCTGGGCCTCCCCCTCAGCGTAGCGCCATGGGCGCATGTGGGGGGTTTCGCAGCTGGTGCTGCGGCAGCCCTCGCCATTAGGCGGTGGACTGCTTCATAGCGCTCAGTCGAGGGGTAGGGGCTCCCAGCGATGATCCCTCACCAGCACTGCCTTGGGGCTCGTCGACGGGTAGTAGCGGCATGAGAACACGGATACTAGCATGCCCTCGAAGTAAGTGTAGAGGCCCGTGGGGAAGTACTCGTGGCCCCTCACAATGAGCCTAACATCGTTAGCATCCATGAAGCTCTTAAGAGCACTCCTCCCGAAGAGGTAGACGCCCTCCCCCCTCGGGCTAGGCGCGAACCACTTCACGCTCTCGTCAGGGTCGTTCCACAGTACCTCGAAGGCCAGCTGATTGGAGGGAATTAAATCGCCCTTAGGGAGCCTGCGCAGGTCATCCAGGCTCTTGAGCCCCCTAGCTATGCCCCCATGCACTGCGAGGACGCTAGAGTTTATGAGCACTGCGTAGGGCATCTGAGCGAAGAGCCTGGCGTACATTCTATAGATCTCAGCCCCATATGCCCTCACTACTCGCGTGTAGAAGCCGTAGCTGTAGTTCATGAGTGGGGACTCGTGATTCCCCCTTATCAGCAACACCCTCTCAGGTTCTGACAGCTTCTTAGCCAGGAGGAAGTTGATGTTCTCGATCTGCTGAGGGCCCCTGTCTACGTAATCGCCCAAGAATATGTAGGCGTCCGCATCCACCTTGAAGGCATTTAAAGTTGATAGCTGGTCACCGTGGGTATCCCCCACTACCAGCACCCTGCCCTCAACTTCCAGGAGCTGGCTCTCCCCCTCGAACAGGCGTGTACACTCCTCCAGCATGTCGGCGAGCTCCTCAGCGCTTAACTGTCCAGCTCTCTCAGGATGCTCCACGATCTCCTCATGCCTCATGCTCCTCACTTAAGGGGAGGCCGCGGCAGTGGACGACTCCCATGACCCGCCTAACGAAATTAGGGCAGAAGTAGCACTGGAGGAAGGGGACCTCCTTGCCCATGACTGGACAGTCTACCGCCTCCCTCTTCATCCTCGACAGCAGCCTTGAGGAGAGGCCCGATAGCTTTTTGCTCAGCTCTCTTGGCACCTTGAGAGGCTTATCCAGCCTCTTCACGAGGACCTCGTACTTGTGGTCCTCAGCCACGCCTACCCCCCTCCTCCCACCCTTAATTACCTGTCGCCACCAGAGCCGGAGGCTCTCCTCCACGCGAGGAACGCCCCTCCACGCGTGGCCTTAAACTCCCTCCACACACCCCTCCACCCCTCCCTGCTGACCACTTCAAGCACCCTGACCCAGTCAATGGCTATTATGAGGATAGTTGCCAAGGCCAGCAGCGCTATGGACGCGATGAGTGTGATCCAAAGCCCCATCGGGCTGAAGACTTCGCTTACAGCCCACCCGCCATAAGCTACGATGAGGCTTATGACGATCTTGCCCAATGCCACAGCCAATAGGAACTTATATGGGTCGTATTTTATCATGCCCAACACTACTATCACCACGTCATCGGGCGAGGGCGTTGCTGCGAAGAAGAAAGCGGCTAGAGCCCCGTAAGCCCCCAGCAGCTTCTTGAGAGCCTCAAGCCTCTCCTCACCCCCTACTACTGAGGCTATGAGCCTTGAGGCGCCCCTCCCAGTGAGGTATACCATCAGCTTGCCAGCTGCGCCGCCCAGCCCGCTCACAACTCCCGTGAGGAGGGGATCGTAGGAGAGTACCGCAGAGTACATGAAGACTACAGCTAGGTAGGGGATCGGGATGAAGGGTATCAAGTTGCCGAGCACGGAGACTACGAATAGCCCTAGATAGCCTCCAACTCTCAGCGCTATCTCATAGAGGTCGAGGCTCAAGCTCCTCCTCCCTTAAAGGCCACAGCAGCTATCTCCACGAGCGCCCCACCCGGCAGCTCACTAACCTCAACCACTACTCTAGCTGGCGGCCTCCTGAAGTACTGTGAGTACACCTCGTTAAAGTCCCCGTAGAACTTCAAGTCCCTGAGGAATACCACTACCCACACCACGTCCTCCATTGAGAAGCCCGCATCCTCCACAATGGCCTTCAAATTCTCCAGAGCCCTCCTCGCCTGCTCGCGTATACCTCCCTCCACAAGCTTGCCAGTCCTAGGGTCGAGGGGTATCTGACCTGAGATGAATAGCGCGTTGCCAACCCTTACCGCCTGGGAGTAGGGGCCTATGGGCTTCGGCGCCCTATCCGTAAAAATGGCTTCTCCGCTCACGGGGTGCAGAAATAGGGCCTCACATAAATAGCCTTAGGCGCCGCTTAACTCACCTCAATCTCCTTAATCCCCTCCATCACCCCCCGGGCCCTGCCGCGAATCCTCCACCTATCCCTAAGCCCGTCTACGCCAGGGCGCTCAACGAGGTAGGATACGGCTGCTGCCGCCATCGCTGCCGCCTCCTCCACTGAGCCGCTAATCGCGTACTCTATGGAGAATACTGTCAGGTACACATCGCCAGCCCCGGTTACATCAACCACTTGTGAGGGCTTAGCAGCGGGGACGTAGATCACCTTATCCTCCCACGCCACGTAGGCGCCATCCTCGCCCATGGTGACGAGAGCTATCTTAGGCCCCCTCTCAGCGAGCCACTTAGCGCTCTGGGGAGGCTCCAGCCCCGTGAGAACGCGCGCCTCGTCAG
Source organism: Thermoprotei archaeon (assembly GCA_003649495.1). Lineage (GTDB taxonomy): Archaea > Thermoproteota > Thermoprotei > Thermofilales > Thermofilaceae > B17-G15. The sequence goes on from QMRZ01000027.1 coordinate 7,529, forward strand.
CATCTGCATGCACAATATCCGCGTGCTCCAGAGCCTCAATGGCTAGCTCGCTCCTCTCCAGCCTGACAGGCTCCCTCACCTTGATCCTCCTGAGGTAGCCCTGGAGGTCCAGGCCAGTCAGCCTAGCTCTGGAGTGTATGGACTCGAGAGCGTCAATCGCCACCTCCCCCGCCACGGGCCCTACAATGGCTATCCTATCCTTCAGCTCGACGAGCTCGGCGTCGATGCGCCTTATCTCCTCAGCCCTGGATAACAGCGTGAGCTCCCTCTCAGAATCCCTGTAGACCAGCTTGAAGCGCGTGGTCCTGGCGCCCCTGATCACCCTGATGTACGATATGTCTATGTTGTTCCTCGCGAGCATTATCAGGTACTCGTCGAGGAAGTCATCCCCCACTTTCGAGACGACTAGCGGCTTAACGCCGTGCCTAAGTGCGGCGAAGGCGCCGTACACCACTGTACCTCCAATATTCTGCCACCTCCTATCCCCCCTGACCACGGTGTCCATCACTATGTGGCCGAAGAACACTGCCTCCAGCGGCATCTCACTCACCCAACACCTCCACGATCACCCTCCTATAGCTCCTCGGCCCATCGAGCTCCACTAGGAAGATGTTCTGCCAAGTCCCCCTCACTATGCGGCCATTCTTCACGGGGAACACCCTGGCTGAGCCTATGAACGCTGACGCGAGGTGTGCTGCCGCGTTATCATCTATCCTATTGTGCTCCCACCTCCCATCCCAGGGGTACTCCTCCTCCACCTTCCTGAGCATGTCACTCATCAGGCCCGGCTCGTGCTCATTAGCTATTATCGCGGCAGTGGCGTGGGGAGCGAATACCAGGCAGATGCCGTTAGCAACCCCGCTTTCAGCCACAGCCCTCTCCACCTCGGAGGTTATGTCGACCAGCTCCCTCCTCTTATGCGTCCTAAACGTAAGTTCCTTGAAGTAAATCCTCAAATCTCCTCACCACTTTTTAAGTCGATTTAGGCTCTCGCGTACTTTCTTCGGGCGCTTATAAGCGTTCTGCAAGCCAGCTAACTAGCTAGGGCTTGACAATCGTGTAGCGCCCCTCCACCCCCTCCACCATCGCGCGCAACTCCCTTACTCCCCCGAGCGCTACCCGCACACCCGATCGTGCAGCCCTGAGAGCCTCCATGAGCTTGAGGCGTATCCCCCCTGTCACGTCCATGCCCGAGCTTGAGCCGCGTATGGTGTCTAGGCTCCGCGGCGTCACCACCTTGAGTAGGCGTGCTCCCTCTCCAGCCCTGGGATCAGAGGTGTATACGCCGTCAACATCCATCAGGTATATGAGGGCTTCAGCCCCAAGCCTCACAGCAAGCTCGCTGGCGAGGGTATCTCCCGACACTATCTCGAGCCCCCCAGCCTCGGCCCTCACCAGGCCGCCGTGAGTCACGGGGACTAGCCCGGCTTCGAGGAGCCAGCTAACTAGCTCAGCATCCACCCTACACAAGCCCTCCCCGTCTAATACGGCCAGGGCTATTGGCGGCAGTCCAACTGCTGGGACCCCCCGCTCGCGCAGTGTCCGCACAACCTCCAAGTTGAGCTGCGTCATCCAGTATCTAACCTCCTCGACTAGCTTGGAGCGAGAACCTGCAGCCCTTAGGACCGCGAAGTGCCCAAAGCTCCCGCCCCCGTGAACTATCACCAGCCTTCTTGACTCGCAGATCTCCGCCATCTCGCGGGATACGGAGGCTAGCGCCTCCCTCCGGAGGCTCAGCGGCCTCTGCTTATCAGTTATCAACGAGCCCCCCAGCTTTACTACTATGAGCCTATGCATCTCAGGCCCCCAGTGCCTCTAGTAGCGGCGTTCAACTCACAATAAGCCTTCCGCTCCGCTACTCCCAGACTTAGCTAGCACACCTCAGTACTCTCTGCTCGCCACGAACTCGGCTAATGCCCTCAACATTTCCCTACCCTCAGAGCTAGGTAGGACGCTCAGGGCTTGGAGGGCCTCCTGGACGTATCTCCTCCTGAGCTCCTCAGCCCTACTCCTCGCCCTGGTCTTGGATATGATGTCAATTGCCCTCTCCAGCTCCTCCCTACCCACCCTCTCGGCCCGGAGTATGCTCCTCAGCTCCTCCCCCTCACTCTGGGAGAGTTCCTCCAGCGCGAGGATCACCACCACATTCCCCAGCTTATGCTCCTCAATGTCCTTCCCAACCTTCTTACCCGTGACCTCCTCGCGGCCGAAGATGTCTATTATGTCATCACCCACCTGGAAGGCTATTCCCAGGTTCGCCCCATACCTCCTCAACGCCTCTACTTCTCTTGCCCCTCCATCACCTGAGAGAGCGCCGAAGACGCACGCAGTCTCGATTAGAGCGCCAGTCTTCTTGTAGACCATGTCCAGGTAATCGTCTAGCGTCACGACACTCCTCCTCCTCTCAACGACATACGGCTCATCCCCCCTCCCTGACTGCTCGAACAATACGTCGAGCCTCTCGCCCTCAACTAACAGCTTAAGGGTCCTGGCCATTATGGAGCTGAAAGTCCTCGGATCCCTGGTGTCGCCGAGGGCCTGAGCTATAGACTCCCTGTAGTGTACAGCCACTAGTATGGCGGTGCTTATTCCATACTTCTTCCAGAGGGTTGGCTTGCCCCTCCTCAGCTCGCTGTGGTCGATTATATCGTCGAATATCAGCGAGTAGTTGTGGGCGAGCTCCACGGCAGCTGCAGCCGGCAGCGCATCCTCCACGCGCCCCCCCACAGCCAGCGCTGAGGCTAATGTCAAGGCTGGCCTCAGCCGCTTGCCCCCAGTCCTGATCGGGTACAGAATCGCCTCATGGAACTCGGGGTCAGCGTCCCTCAGGAGGTACTCCTCAATTACTGGATCAACCCTCGCCCCCAGCCTAAGCAGATCCTTTACACTCTCCACAGTGGAGCTGTGAAAGGGCTGTTAAATAACATTGCTCGCTCAGCTTTCCTCAGCTACTCAAGCCTCATCAGACGTAGCATCGGTAAGGCCAGAAGTCATCACTGCTCAGCCCCCGTATACTTCCTCATCCGGGGGAGTAAGCTGGTGGGAGGCTTAAAATATGCTCTCCCGGGGGGATCAGGTACAGTTTTTAGCTGAGGTGTAGGGTAGGGACAGGTGATCAAGTGAGTGTTAGGAAGGCCTTCCTCAGGGCACAGCTCGCCATACTGGTAGGCACGGGCGTTCTGGGAGGGGGAGGGGCGCTCTTACTCCACATGAGCGGAGTTGCCGCGCTCTTAGAGGGGCCCTTCATAAAGGAGGAGGGCGTCGCGCCCGCCCTCCTCAACTCATTACTGTTCATAGCCCTCCTGCTGGGCGGCGCACTCCTCATGCTCCTGCTCGCCAAGCTCAGGCTGACCTTCCTAAAGCTGGTAGGCTCAGCCGCTCTCTCCATGGCATCATTCCTGGTCGGGGAGGTGTACGCGTATGCCATTAGGCTCCAGCCGCTAGCGGCAGACGCCCTATCAGTTACCCTCGCCGCCGCGACCCTCTACCTCACCCTAATGCGTCCATCCAATCCGGCGTCAGCCCTCTTGCAGGTGGCTGTGGGCTCGCTGCTGGGCCCCATACTCGCCTCCATGGCCGCTCCCACCAGCCTACTCCTGATGCTCCTGGCCGCCGCCCTGTACGACGTGTATGCCGTGCATAGAGGCCCCCTGAAGCACCTACTGAAGGAGGTGCTCAAGACCCAGGGCCCCGCTGACGCTGGGACAGGCCCCTCCCCCCTGGCTCCTCTCACCGTGAACTTCGGCGGCGTGGCCATAGGCATGGGCGACGTCATACTCTACAGCTCAATGGGGGCATTAGCCCTGCTCAGCCCACGCCTAGACTTCCTCAGGTTTGCTATCGTGCTCCTCTCAATGCTCATCGGAGTGCATGCGACGCTAAAGCTCCTGGAGAAGCGCCGCTATGTCGCCGCCCTGCCCATACCGCTGTCCCTATCGCTAGCCACCTACCTCTCATACAACTTGCTTAGCGCCTGGCTTGGAGCATGAGTACTCACGCGGGAAGACATCTAAAACACGTGGATGGGGCTTATGGGGCGGGGGTCAGGCCGCCCATCACTCCACACGAGTTAGGACACCAACGCGCTCCTCATCCCCTCAGGGCCGTCGCTACGCGGATATTAAAGTACTGCTCCTTATGACGCCCGGTATCCTCCTGATGTTCATCACCGCCTCCTCCAGCTCCTCCAGGTTTCCCACCTCGAGCTTCGTGATGACATCGAATTCACCGTAGACCACGTGCGCCTCACTGACCACGTCCATCTCAAGCAGCTTCCTGAGGACCTCGTACTCCCTACCGACCTCGACCACTAGTATCACGTAAGCCACTATCTTGTCTCCACCCGAGGGCGTGGACACAATAAAAGAGGCCGCCGCAATCTTAATAAAGGGTTCCGTTTCCTCGGGCCGCATCACTCCTTATCTTCCTGCCTCATCGTGGTGCGGCTTCATTGGCTCCGCCTCACCCAGGGGGCTCGCCTAGGTGGCTCACCCTGTGGGGTCGTGGGCGGCTGTCGAGCCCAGCGGCACGGGGCTCCCATCTATCTTCAGCCTAGCGGGCTTGGAGCACGGCTCCCACCGCCCCGCAAGCCCACGAAAATGGTGGAACATTGCATTGTAAGTGCTTTTACTCGAAGCATAATGATACAGAATACAAAACGCTACACTCTAATGTTTCTACCCCCAGCATTGCCGGGGCCTTATGGGGGCGCTAGGATGTTCGGGTACCTGGCGTACTCAAGCAGGTATTCCGGAAGGGCATTCTGAGACACGATGTCCCTATACACGTAGGCACTGGGCCTCGGGCACCTCTCCTTAGTCTTGAGGTCTACGTATATCAGGCCGAACTTGGGCTTGAAGCCCGACGCCCACTCCAAGTTGTCTATCAGGCTCCAGTGTAGGTAGCCCCTTACATCAGCTCCATCCACCTTGATGGCCTTGAGTAGCTGGTGGAGGTGTGATACGATGTACCAGTGCCTCAGCCTGTCGGCGGCGTCGGCCACTCCATTCTCGGTCACCATCATGGGCCTCCCATAGCGCTTACACATGTTGATGGCGCTCCTCATGCCCTCGGGGTAGATCTCCCACCCGACCTCGGAGGTCGGCCTGTTGGCCAGCGACTTGGAGGAGGGCTTGCAGGCGAAGCCATAGCCGCTAACCACCTCGAAGCCCGGCGCGCGTTCCGATGCTCTCACCACTAACCTGCTGTAGTAGTTGACCCCTATCCAGTCAACCCTATCCCGCAGATCCTCCCGCCTCTCCTCTCCTATGCCGAGCACTGAGAGCCTGCCCTCGGTTATAGCCTTGAAGAACCAGTGAGTCATCACCTCGTTCGCCCTCTCAGCCGCCTCCCTATCATCGTCGCTCAGAGGCTCAGCTGGCGTGACCGCGTATATCACCCCGACTTGAGCTTCACGGCCCACAACCTCCTTTATCTGGTCATACGCCCTCGCGTGTGCCTGGACTATGTTACGGGCCGCCCGGTATGAGAGCTTGTAGTCGTTCAGCCCCGGCGGGAAGTTGCCGCCAGTGTAGCCTATGGACCAGGTGACGTTAGGCTCGTTCATCGTGCTCCACATGTCGGCTAGGTCGCCGAACTTCCACGCCACGTAGGCAGCGAACTTCGCGAATTCTACGATAGCATCCTCGTCTAGCCAGCCTCTGGGGCCCTCCCTAGCGTTGGTATCCCTAACCCTTATCGGGTCGTGTAGCCAGATGGGCAGGGGCCAATGGTACAGATTTATGATCAGCTTCATGCCCCTGCACTTAATATCCTCGAAGATCTCCCTGTACCGCTTAACCGCCTCCTGATTAGCCAGCTCGTCGAGCTGCCTTAGAGCCTCCTCAGTTACGTCCACCGCCTTAACGCCCTCCTCATCTCTATCCACGCTGACCTTGACGCTCTTGGTGCTCCTCGGGAATATCCTGCTCCACTCGGGGTTCATCCTCCAGGCGTTAAGCCCCAGCCACTGCGCCCAGCGGTGATCCACCCTGTACAGGTCCCAGTAGCCAGGCCCATCCTCAGGCACATCGCCGCTGACCACTCCCCCTCTCAACATTCCTCCTATCGTGGAGCCACACGTACCAGTCGCTGTTAGGGTCCACAGCCTCTCTGGAAGCCCCCATTTCGTACTGGAACGCGGCCATCGAGATGCCCCAGAGGAAGCCCTTGGGGAATTCGAGGCTCATCGACTTGAGGTTCCCAAGGTGCTTAATTATGCGTTGCCGACTTCGGCCTATGATAGTAGCACAGTCTACGCACATGGCTTTAGAGTGATCACAAGATCCTTCGGCAGCAACGCCTCCGGTGAGAGTTCTCTATTCGAGCTTTACCTGCATTAGTGATTTCACAGCACCACATATCATCATCCCCAGCCCTGCTAAAGCTAAGACTTCTGTCGCCAGTAATCTGTCCCTCTCTAAGCCTTTGACCTTAACCATAACAGGCAGAGGACCGCTATTATTGATTCTTTCGACGTTAAGTAAGTAAATCCCCCTCGTCTTGATAACTACTCTGAGGCTTAACGGCATACGCCCCTTTAAGCTCTCCAAGATTTTACCGGTCTCATCCGTAAGAATCACCTGCGCCTTACCTTCCACTCGTTCTTCACCCAGTACACCCACCTGTATGACCACCTCTTCTGCTGGCGGTAGATATAGACAGTACGTTGTATTAACGTAGGAGGGCCCGCTTGCACCGATCTCGCTCTCATAACTCGTGGTTAAAGCAGTTAATAGTAGGATAGCTGATGTAGCTAGGAGCACTATTCCAATTCTTATTAAAGA
>QMRZ01000028.1 GCA_003649495.1 Thermoprotei archaeon
CGGGTCTCAATCTCAATTCCAGGTATATACACGATACCTTCCTCGCGGCGCAGCCTAGTGATCTTCCCGTGATCAGTTATCGAGATCACCCTGTAGCCCGCCGACTCGTAGAAGGCCACCACCTTCTCAGGCTCAAGCCTCCCGTCAGACCGTGTTGAGTGGCTGTGCAGAGCCGCCTTAACCCAGCATCCCGCCTCAGGGAGCCTCACGCTCTCAACTAACTAGGGCGGGATAATAAGGCCTCGCACACTTAAGCAAAGAATTAAAAATTGGCATGTTCAGTGTGGTGGAGACCCCAATGGGGGGTGGTGCTTATGCAGAGTCATAGAAGCCAGCTGAGAGAGTGGGCACTGCTGGACGCGCTGGGCATAGTGGCGGGAATAGCAGGCGGGCTGGGAGCTGTAGTATTTAGACACATAATATCCATGAACAGGCAGTTGTTCTTCAGGATCATACTGCCCCAGCTGCGCCTCGACATCCTAGGCTATAACCTGGGCGTTGCGCTGCTGCCGGCGCTGGGGGGCCTCATCGTCGGCCCCCTGACTCTGAAGTTCGCGCCAGAGACTAAGGGGCATGGCGTGCCCGAGGTAATGGAGGCGGTAGCCCTCAGGGGCGGGCTCATCAGGAAGAGGGTGGCACTGCTCAAGGTCTGCGTATCATCGATAACGATAGGATCGGGGGGCAGCGCTGGCAGGGAGGGGCCTATAGCCCAGATTGGAGCCGCCATAGGCTCGCTGATAGGGCAGCTGCTCGAGCTGCCGCCCAGGAGCATGCGCCTCCTAGTGGTATGTGGGCTATCCGCGGGCATAGCTGGCACGTTTAACGCCCCCCTGGGGGGCGCCCTCTTCGGCATGGAGGTTCTCCTGCGGGGGATCGGGCCCTACAACGCGATACCAGTCCTACTATCCTCAGTGATAGGAGCGGCCGTGGCAGCCTCCTTCCTCGGCCAGAAGCCCTCCTTCACAACTCCCCCAGTGACGTACTGGTCGCCCTACGAGCTACCCCTCTACGTGCTGCTGGGCGCCATCTTCGGCCTGCTCGCTGTGGCGTGGGTCAAGCTGTTCTACGCGGTGGAGGACGCCTTCGAGAGGCTCAGGATACACCCCTACCTTAAGCCCGCTGTAGGCGGGCTCGCGGCGGGAATACTAGCGCTGCCCTTCCTGGGCTACGGCATAATGGGGGTTGGGTACGAGGGCATTGACCGCGCCCTATCAGGCGCCCTTCCCCCGCACCTGCTGCTGCCCCTGGGCTTCTTCAAGATGCTGGCGACCGCGTTCACACTGGGCTCGGGAGGCAGCGGGGGCGTATTCGCCCCCTCCCTGTACATAGGCTGCATGTTCGGTACTGCTCTGGGGCTGGCATACAGGCAGCTGTTCCCAAACCTCGTGGAGCATCCCTTCACGTACTCGCTGGCTGGCATGGCCGCGCTATTCGCAGGCGCCGCCCAGGCTCCGCTGAACGTGATAATAATGATACCGGAGATGTCGGGGGACTACGCCCTGATACCCCCCCTCATGGCCTCCTCAGCGGCCAGCTTCATAGTCTCCCGCCTAATCCTCAAGGGCTCGTCAATCTACACGCTGAAGCTCGAGAGGAGGGGCGTGAGCCTCAGGATGGGCCGCTACTTCAACCTGGACCTGCTGAGGGTGAGCGATGTGATGACGAGAAGCGTGATAACAGTAAGCCCGGACACCCCGCTCACAGTGCTCGAGATCCTGTTCAGGGAGCAGGGCTACGCGGGCTACCCCGTGATTGAGGATGGGCGCCTAGTTGGGATCGTCACTCTCAAGGATCTCGCCAGGGTCCCGCCCGAGGCGCGGCACAAGCTGAGGGTCCGGGATGTGGCGTCGACAAGGCTAGTAGTCGCCTACCCCGATGAGACGCTCTACGAGGCGCTTCACAAAATGGTGGAGCACAACGTTAGCAGGCTGCCAGTGGTTGAGCGGGGGGAGCCTCAGAAGCTCATAGGCATAATCTCCAGGACGGACATTCTGAGGGCCTTGAGGAGAGTAGTGTGTGGGCCGGAGGACGTGCTGCCTTGAGCGGCGCTGGACTTTTCAACTCTCCTGCTGTATCAGGATGTGCAGCTCCTCGGGCTAGCCGCGGAGTTCATCGCTGTGACGTGTATTGGAGCGTTATCCCCCGGCCCGCTGACGCTAGCTGTAGCAGGTAAGGGGGCTGAGGAGGGGTGGTGTGCAGGGGCGAAGGCTGCTATGGGCCACGTAGCGGTCGAGTTCCCCTTAGTGATTTTAGCGGGGGTAGGAGCCTCAGCGCTGCTGGCTGAGGGGCGCGCGACTACCCTGATCTCTGTCGTGGGAGGAGCAGCGCTCCTCGTCTTTGCTCTACTTTTCGTCAAGAACGCTGCTGACCAGCTGAGAGGGAGGCGGAGCGTCGTGAGGGTGGGCAACATCACGCTGGGCGCGGCCTTCTCACTCCTGAACCCCCACTTCATAGCATGGTGGGCAACGGCTGGGCTGAAGGTAGTAGCCGACGTGGTGAGCTACGGCGGGCTAGCCCTCCTGGCTCTCCTCTATCCGCTCCACGCCGGGATAGACGCGGGGTGGCTCGCGCTCGTTGCTCACGCCTCGCACAGGGGAGCCGCACTTAATGAGAGAGTCGGGCCCGCGCTATCCATCATCGCAGCCTTGCTGATGGCCTGTTACGGTGTTATGTTCATCCTGGAGGCGCTTTAACCCCAGCTTATGCCAGCAGAGAATTAGAGCCGCTATAGTCTTCGCATCCCTTATCACATTATCGTACACCATCTGGATGAGTCGGCTAAGCGGGGCGCACCTAACGACCAGTATCTCGTGTGGCTCCCTCCTCGCCTGGCTCCTCTCCAGCCCACGCGCCAGGAATGCGTAGATCCTCTCGCTACTGTAGCCGGGCGATGGCAGCACCTCACCGAGCTTCTCGAGGATGCGGGCCCTGTAACCCACCTCCTCCTCCAGCTCCCTAGCTGCGGTCTCCCTTGGGTCCTCTCCCGGCGCAATTGTGCCAGCAGGCAGCTCCAGAACCCATTCCCCGACAGCTGGCCTGAACTGCTCCAGATACAATACTCTACCATCCTCGAGGAGGGGCACCACGACAGCTGCGCCCGGGTGCTCCACCTTCTCTACCCTGAAACGCGTGCCCCCGTACTCGTATTCCTCAATCATCACTTTGAACTTCCTTCCCTCGAACACGAGCTTTTTAGACACTTTTACGGGCTTAGCGGGGTGCCTCATGGGCTTTGAGGTCGAGCGGGGAGACATATTCCTTCCTGGGCGGAAGGCTTGTATAACTGCTCTCTCTCCATCACATTCGATGAATAGAGAGGAGGCACTCAGGCTCCTGAGGAGCTACCTGAAGGATGAGAAGATGATTAAGCACTGCTTAGCAGTAGAGGCAGTCATGAGGGCGCTAGCCGAGAGGCTGGGTGAGGACGTTGAGCTGTGGGGGCTGGTAGGCCTCCTCCATGACGTGGACTACGACTTAGTGAACCGCGATCCTAAGAGGCACGGCCTAGAAGCGATGAGGATGCTGAGCAATAAGTTGCCTCGAGAGGCGGTCGAGGCCATCGCCGCCCACAATGAGCACAACGGGTATAGGCCGGAGACTGAGGGGGCTGAGCGGCTGGCGCACGCGCTGAGAGCGGCTGATCACGTGAGCGGGCTCATAGTGGCTACCGCGCTCGTGATGCCGGGGAAGAAGCTCTCGGAGGTGCGCTTGAAGAGCCTCAGGAGGAAGTTCAAGCAGAAGGATTTCGCCCGCGGGATAGACAGGAGCAGGATAAGAGAGTGTGAGCTGCTCGGCATAAGCCTAGAGGAGTTCCTCCAGCTCGCGCTAGACGCCATGAAGGCGATAGCAGGAGACCTGGGCTTATGATACATAGGCCTCAGCCACCTTTATCCTCCCGCTCCCCCGTGGCTCGAAAGCTAGCCGGATGAAGGGGGCGCTCACGCCGACTTCATAGTAGAGGGGCTCCCCCGCCTTCAGCTCCACTTCGTCGATCTCCTCCCAGCTCCCAGCCAGCGTGAGTGCCTCAAATCTCACGACCCCGCTTACAGAGGCCTTGAAGACTATCGTAGGCCTCGCGCCCATTGCCGGCAGGGGGTGGGCTATCACGGGCTCGCCGACCTCTGCGCCCTCGAGGTGCTCCTCGGATCCATAGCGGTGTAACTTCACCGCCAGAGATGGGCGTGGATCGCCCTCCATAACTCTCACCTGCCAGGGGTGTATATCATCCCACACCCACTCCCTGTCCACGGGCCCGCCATCGATGTCTATCAACACGCCCAGTGATGAGGCGGGCCTCACCGGCGTAATCCCTACTGAGTAAGGCGGGCCCTCCCAGACCACTACAGGGTCTCCCGAGTCCACGAGCACGGCCACCCCCCTTAAGCTCGAATCTATGAACCAGAGCGCAAGCCCGCTGTGAACCTTCACCGTATACGTGTGGCGCCTGGAGTGGTAGTCCCCTGGGAGTCCCGGCAGCCTCATGCTGAGCGGCTCAGCCCCCCACGCCCCCGCAAAAGCCCTAAGCTCACCGTCACGGAACATGAAGTGCACCACTCCGCCGCCGAAGAGGTCCTCAGCCTCAAACCCGAACCACAGCATTGGCCCCCCACTCCACCTAGGGAGCCTGGCCAGGAGCTGGAAGACTCCATACCTGAACACGGCCCTGGAGCGCAACGAGAGCGTATTAAGGCCGGGAGGCCTTACAAGCCTAGCCTCCCTAAACTCGGTGTATGCGTCCTCATCCCACGATACTCGCCAGTACCTCCACGGCACATCCCTCCTGAACCTCTCGCCTCCCCTGACCACCTCCCTAACCCAGCAGTAGAACAGCCCCTCCACCCCCTCCTCTAATGCGTAGCCGAACCTTATCCCAGGATATATGGCCCGCTCACCCATCACCCTCACCTTCACGCCCTCAGCGGAGTACGGGGGGCCAGGGGGGCTTGCCAAGGGACTTGAGCTTCTCCAGCAGCTTATCGTACTCAGCTGGGTTGATGGGTATCCTGACGGGCTCGTGCTTCACAGCCGACATGATCATTGCGTTTATCAGCTCAACCGACTTGATCCCCTCCTCGCCCGGCACCTCTGGCTCCCTATCCTCGATAACCGCCCTGGCGAAATCCTTGAAGACTGCTGCATGCCCCGTGAAGGGCTCCTCAGCCTTTATCTCCTCAATCCTGTAGCCGGGAGGAGGGTTGAAGACTCTCCCTCCCCCGGCCCTCAGGGAGGCGAAAATCGCCCTGCGGATTGGTGCCTCGTTCACGTACACGTACCTGCCGATCCCACTCTTAAGGCCCTGGGGCCCGGGCTTAGGGCTACTCTCGATGAGCAGGAGCCCCTTATCTCCCCTCACTTCAATGTTCACCATGTCAGGCGAGTCGAGGGTGGAGAACTGCATAATTGCCTGGCAGCCATTCTCGTAGACCGCGACCGCGCTGACGAGGTCCTCCACCTCTATATCATGGCCGAGGGTGCCAGCGTAGGCGAAAAGCTCCACGGGCATCATACCCATCAGCCACGTGAAGACGTCTATGAAGTGCACCGCCTGGTTTATGAGCACTCCTCCCCCCTCGCTCCCCCACCTACCCCTCCAGGGCGCGCTCCCGTAGTATGCCATGTCCCTGTAAGTGACGTACCTGAGCAGGGCCCTATAGAGCTCTCCAAGCTCGCCCGCCTCTATCAGCCCCTTAGCCCTCCTAAGGTGTGGCTCGAACCTGTACTGGAACACGACGCCCAGCTTAACCCCCCTCTTCCTAGCCTCCCTAATCATCTCCAGGCACTGGCTAACAGTGGCCGCCATGGGCTTCTCAGTCAGCACGTTCACGCCGTGCCTCATCGCCTCTACCGCCACCTCGTGATGCGTCGGGTGGGGAGTGCAGACGGAGACCGTGTCCAGCTCCTCCCTCTCAAGCATCTCCACATAGTCGCTATATGCTCTAGCCCCATACTCCCCCGCCAGCTCCCTAGCCCTCTCCTCTACTACGTCGGCCACCGCCACAAGCTCGAACTCTTCGAGCTCGTGAGCAACCTTAGCGTGATGCCTACCGATGACGCCAGCTCCAACCACCGCGTGCCTGAGCTTCATCAGTACATGCTCAAACCACGCGTTAATATCACTTGACGCGCCGGGAGGGCTACAGCCTGCTTAAGCCTGTGAAGAGCGCTTCAGGGCTTCTCCGAGAGCTCTCTGACCTCCTTCTCCCCAGCTGACAGCTCAGTAGCCTGTTCAGCGTCGAGCAGCTTGAGTAGGGCTAGGAACTCGCCCACGTGGGTCTTCTCCTCCCTAGCCACATCCTCAAACACTTTCCTCACACGCTCGTCATCCACAGCCCGGGCAAACTGCATGTAAAGGTTTATCGCATCAAGCTCAGCTATTATTGAGATCCTCAAAGCCTCGAGTAGCTCCTCGCGGGATAGCTTGCGCCCAGTCGGGACCTCAAGAGGACTCTTAGACATCATGCGTGCTCGCCGAGTGGTAGGGGGCGCCTCACCTAAATATACGTGATCCACCACAAAGCGCGTTAACGCCAGCGATTAACAACTCGGGGAGTGCACATCAGCAAGTCCGTTATTACCTCCAGCCCCGCCGAGATCCCCCCTGGGGGTTCGACCAGCCATGACCGTGGAGACGGTAGATCCTGCCTGCTTCCAGATCCGTGGAGTGCTGCAAGGGGGCGACCACGCTCCTCACTAGGTAGGGGAGGCGCCAGTGGGACATCCAGGGAGCTCGCGAAACCCACTTAATGGCCGTTTTAACGGGAGTTAGCGAGGTGGGCTCGCGCCGTGAGGAAGGCCCGTCTAGCGGCTATACTGTCGGTGCTCATGGCAGCTTGCCTCACCTACATCAGCTGGCGGCGCAGACCCCCTCTCCAGGTTGCTAGCCACGCTAAGCTAGTCCTAAAGCCCGTCAGCCGGGCTAAGCTAGTTGTTGTAGTGGATAACAATCCGCATGGAGGCCTCAGGGCCGCGTGGGGTCTCTCCATATACGTTGAAGCCGGGCATGCTAGGCTCCTCTTCGACGCAGGCCCCGATCCCCAAGTCCTGAGGGAGAACATGAAGCTGCTCGGCATAAGTGCTGAGGCGCTGGACTTCATCGTTATCTCGCACGAGCACGGAGATCACGTGGGGGGCCTCCCAGCCATAGCTGAGGTCAACCCGGGCTTAACCGTGTACGTCCCCAGGGGCACGTCATCATCAACTGGAGAGTGGATCAGGAGCCTCGGCTTTAAGGTCGTGGAAGTGGGAGGGCCCACGACCATATGTGATGGAATCGCGGTCACCGGCCCGCTCTACGGCCCGCCCTACGAGCAGGCGCTCATCATACACGTAGAGGATCTGGGGCTCATAGTAGTGACAGGCTGCTCCCACCCGGGCATAGAGAGGGTGCTGGAGTACGTGCATAACATCACTGGGCTACCAATTTACGCGGTGATAGGGGGCTTCCACCTCGTGGGAGCTAGCGAGGCTAGGCTAGCAGACGTGGCTAACACCCTTAAGAGGCTTGAGGTTAAGGAGGTGTACCCGATCCACTGCAGCGGCGAAGAGGCCAGGAAGTACCTCAGCGAAGCGCTAGGGCCTGCATACAGGGGCGGCCACGTGGGCACCACACTCGAGCTCGGGGCTCCGTAGCTTCGCTCGAGGGGCACAGCGCTAATTTTAGCGCGCTAGCAGGTATGCGCGTGCCTAAGCCCTCAAGAGCCCTAGCGGCTGTCGCGCTGATATCAGCCGCCCTTGCGGCCGCCATGGTTTACAAAGCCATAATAGCTCCCAGGTGGTCTCAGAACCCGATGGAGGAGATCCTTGAGGAAGCCTCGAAGTACGCTCCCTTCAAGCTCAGGGGGGTGTACGGGACTTGGAGTGGCAAGGAGGGTGTCGAGAAGCTGGTGGCGAGGGCTGAGGAGGGCGGCTTCAACCTGATAATATGGTTCGTCAACCCCAGGTGGGGCGAGGCGCGCTACCGCACCAAGTACTACCCATGTGGCAGCGACTGTGAGGCTGACATCCTAGCCCACCTGATCGAGGAAGCCCATAAGAGGGGGATCAGGGTGTGGGCCTGGTTCGACTTCATGGGCTACAGGGAGCTCCTCGAAGAACACCCGGACTGGGCGGCTGTGTACCCCGATGGGGTGAGCGCGCTTGAGAGGCCCTGCAGGGGTAACTACCCCCTCAACCCAGCCCACCCCGAGGTGGTGGAGTTCTGGAGGAACGCCCTGCTAGAGCTCGTCGAGAAGTACGATATAGATGGAGTGAACTTTGAGGACGACTACGGGTATGGCTACTGCGGTGAAAGCTACAGCTATGATGAGCACAACAGGAGGAAGTTCGAGGAATACCTCAGGAGGAGGGGTATTGAGGTCACGCTCGAGTGGCCTGACGACGTGATGGAGGGGGGCGAGCTCTACAACCTCTGGATCGAGTACAAGTGTGAAGTAGTGGAGAACGTGACTAGGCTCCTCTATGAGGCGGTAAAGAGCGTCAAGCCTCACGTAGAGGTGTCGCTAGCGGCGACCCCGGACCTGAAGTGGAGCAAGAGGGCTTATGGCATAGACTGGGTCAAGCTAGCCGAGGAGGGGCTATTCGACTACCTGACCTTCATGCTGTACAGCACCGACGATGAGTGGGTCTCGAACACGGCCAGCAAGATCTTCAAGACCCTCGAGGGGGCTAAGGCCAAGCCCATAATAATCATCGGCTGGGAGCTGAGGAGATCCCCACCCGAGGCGTGGGTGAGGCAGGCACTCCTGGTAAGGAAGGTGGGGGGCGAGGACATAATAGTCTTCTGGGACGACGGGCTCGAGAGGACCGGCTCTTGGGGCGCATTCGCCAGGCTGTTCAGCTCCATGAGGGGCTGACCCCTACAACCTAGGGAGCGCGTCCCTCCACGCTGGGGGGTTCACCCCCCTCCAGCTTGGGGTAGAAGTACCTGCACCTGCAGGCCCTGTTCCTCACGCAGCGCGCCACGACCATCCTGGCGATATCCGAGGAGATCTCGAACATTAGGTTCAGCTCGTTCATCACGGGATCCCTGAACACGCTACGCTTCAGGATGTCGCCCAGCTTCTTCCAGAGCGAGAGTATCTCAGGTATCCTGCCTGTGTCGCCGCCCGCGAATAGCGCTAGCGCCTCAATGGCTATCTTCCTCACGTACATGAAGGGCTCTACTATCGCCTCAACCTCCTCGGGGCCCATGTCGTAGAGCCGGTTAGCCAGCCGCCGCAGGGAATTGACGAGGTGCCTCACCTCATTGAGGAAGATCAGGAAATCAGCGACGTTAAGTGCCTGCTCCCCCTCCACACGCATTAAATCCCTCTTAGCGGCCCTGAGTCCAAGGTAGTAGAGCTGGTCGAACATCTCGAAGTAGCTGTCAGCCTCCTCCAACAGCTGGAGCCTCCTAGACTTGATGTACTCGAACAGCGCGTTAAACAGCTCGGTTATGAGGGACGATATTCTCTCCGCTAAGTCCCTTATAGAGATGTAGCTCCGGGGGAGCACAACATCCGTGTAAGTAGACCTCAAGCTACCAGTGGCCACGAGGCCTACAAGCCTCCTAGATAGCTTGTTGAGGAGCCTGTTAAGCCTCTTAGCGTCGCCCCTTATCCGAATCCTGGTTATCCCCTCAATGTAACACGCCGCCAGCTCCTCCGCCAGGACCTCCTCGCTACTCGCCTCCAAGAATATCTGGAGGTCCTCGCCCCCCTCCCCCCTGTTCTTCACTAGCAGCAATATCCCGTCCTCGTCCAGGACCAGGTCCAGGGGCGAGCCCGGCTTAATCCCCAGCCGCTCGCACCACTTCTTCGGCAGGGTCACGGCATAGGACCTGCCGCCCACCCTTATGACCTTCCTGACCTCCCTCGCGCTCATGCGAGTCACCAACTTTACTTACCTTACTTACGTGGTAAGTATCTTTCCACCCATAAGCTTTGCCCCACTCGCTCCGCGGGGGTGGGGAGCGGAGATGAGGGCTGACATCCTAGGGGCGGTCAGGGAGGCTATAGCGCTTAAGGGGGATAGCCCAAGCGCCCTGATACCAGTGTTACAGCACATCCAGGGCAGGCTAGGCTACCTCCCCCGTGAAGCACTCATAGAGGTTTCCAGGAGGCTCGGCGTACCCCTCAGCAGGGTTTACGGCGTCGCGACATTCTACCACCAGTTCTCGCTGACGCCGCCGGCTCCCTTCACCATCTACGTGTGCATGGGTACTGCATGCCACCTGAGGGGGAATGCGGAGAACTACGAGCTCCTCAGGAGGCTCCTCAAGATTAAGCCGGGGACCAACGTGAGCGCGGACGGGCTCTTCAAGCTGGAGAAGGCGAGATGCTTCGGGTGCTGCAGCCTCGCCCCCGTCATTAAGGTGAATGAGGACCTCTACGGCCGCGTGAGCGCGCAGGAGATCAGGAGGATAGTGTCGAGGTACAGGGCCCTGGCCAGGAGGCTGAGAGCCCTGCCCCCGGCGAGGCGCCATGTCTAGCTGGAGCCTGATGGATAAGTGCTGCAGCAGGTGTAGCCACAGCCCAGAGTCCCCCTGTCCCGACTACGTGCTGTGCAGGCTCGAGGGCCCCCTCTGCCACGACGATCCCCGCTGCAGGGAGAAGAGGCGGAGGCGCGCTGAGGAGCTGATGTACGGGAGGGGAGGGCTGAGGATCAACGTGGGGATGGGCAGCTGCGGGATGGCTGCTGGCGCGCGAGAAGTCTTTGAGGCCTTCAGGCGTGAAGTAGATAGGCGGGGCCTGGAAGCTGATGTAGTCCCCGTGGGCTGCATGGGCCTCTGCTTCCTCGAGCCCCTGGTAGAGCTCGTGAGCAGGGAGTACCCGAGGGCTCTCTACAGTAAGGTGACCCCGGAGAGGGTGCCCGAGATACTGGACCAGTACCTGAGTGGAGATGTGTCGAGCGCATACGCGCTACGCGAGAGGACTGGGAGGGCCCGCGGCGAGGAGTCAGTCCCCCTCCTGAGCGAGCTCGACGTGTGGAAGAAGCAGGTCAGGTGGGTCTCCAGGAACTGCGGCGTGATCAACCCAGAGTCCATTGAGGAGTACGTGCTCCATGGAGGCTACAGGGGGCTCCACAGGGCCCTGAGGATGAGGCCCGAGGAGGTGATCGAGGAGGTGAAGAGAGCGGGCCTCAGGGGGCGTGGTGGTGCGGGCTTCCCAACCTGGCTGAAGTGGAAGATCTGCAGGGAGCAGGAGAGCGATGTCAAGTACTTCGTGTGTAACGGGGATGAGGGAGACCCAGGGGCCTTCATGAACAGGATGCTAGCTGAGGCAGACCCCCACCGCATCCTCGAGGGCATGATAATAGGCGCCTACGCGGTCGGGGCCCGGAAGGGCTACATCTTCGTAAGGGCCGAGAAGCCCCTAATGGCCGAGAGGCTGGAGAAGGCCGTAGAGGACGCCAGGAGATACGGCCTACTGGGCGAGGACATACTGGGCAGCGGCTTCAGCTTCGATGTGGAGGTTATCAGGAGCGCGGGGGCATTCGTCTGCGGAGAGGAGACCGCGCTCCTGGCAGCTATCGAGGGGCGTAGGGCGATGCCGCGGCAGAGGCCCCCCTACCCCGCCACTAAAGGGCTCTGGGGCAAGCCCACCGTGATAAACAACGTTGAGACGCTGGCCCACGTGGCGACCATCATGGCCCACGGCTGGAGGGAGTTCGCCAAGTACGGCACGGAGAGGAGCAGGGGCACGAAGATCTTCTGCGTGACTGGCGGAGTCAGGAGGACTGGGGCCTTCGAGGTCCCGATAGGCATAACCATTAGGGAGCTCGTCTACGATATAGCTGGTGGCCCCCCCGAGGGGAGGAGGATAAAGGCAGTGCAAATAGGGGGGCCCTCTGGGGGCTGTCTACCACCACACCTGTTCAACCTACCAATCGACTACGAGAGCCTGAGGTCTGCTGGCGCCATAATGGGCTCCGGCGGCCTGGTGGTGATAGACGACTCCAGCTGCATCGTGGACGTGGCCAGGTACTTCACGAGCTTCACGCTGGCTGAGTCCTGCGGCAAGTGCATACCCTGCAGGATCGGAACCAAGGTGCTGTACGATGCCCTGACCCGGATAGTGGAGGGGCGGGGCACCGAGGAGGATCTCGAGATGCTCGAGGAGGTGGGGCGGGCCATGGCCGCTGCTAGCCTCTGCGCCCTCGGAGGGACCGCCCCCAATCCAGTGCTCTCGACGCTCAGGTACTTTAAGGGTGAGTACCTAGCGCACGTGCGCGAGAAGAGGTGCCCAGCCGGTGTCTGCCGCAAGCTCGTCAGGTACACGATCATCCCCGAGAAGTGTGTTGGCTGTGGCGCGTGTGCTAGGGCATGCCCCTCAGGGGCCATCAAGCCGCGTGATGGGAGGTATTGGATAGACCCCGCCAAGTGCATCAGGTGCGGCACATGCTACCTCGTCTGCCCTCAGGGAGCGGTAGCGAAGGGGTGGTAGTATGAGAGTCGTGATAGATGGTATCGAGGTGGAGGCGAGGGAGGGCGAGACCATACTCGAGGCCGCGAGGAGAGCTGGCATTAAGATACCGACGCTGTGCCACATCCCCGGGCTCTTCAGAGAGGCTACTTGCAGGATATGCCTGGTCGAGCTGAAGAATGGCAGGCTGGTGCCAGCCTGCGCCTTCCCAGTATCCGATGGCTTAGAGGTCCGTACTGCGACGCCGAGGGTGCTGAAGACCAGGAGAATGGTGCTAGAGCTCCTCCTAGCTGCCCATAGGATCAAGTGCTGGTCGTGCCCCAGGAAGGGGGCATGCCTGCTGTTAAGGCTATGCAAGGAGCTCGGGGTCGAGGGCATACCCGTCTGCGCGGAGTGCCCACTCCCCGAGGAGGAGTGCATGCTAGCGCAGGGGGAGGTCTGCCTCGGCCCGATAACGGTAGCTGGCTGCGATGCCGCGTGCATCAGAGAGGGTAGGCCCTGCACGGGTTGCCGAGGCCCCGTGACGCGCAGAGACGTGCTGGAGGAGGCTGTGGCGAACTACAGGAGGCACGGAGTACCCCTCAGCAAGGTCTTGGAAGCGCTGTCCACCTTCTGCTCAAGCTCGCGCGCCTACGAGGAGGTCAGGCGCCTCCTGGGTGATCGCGCATGAAGGGAGGCCTGGTGATATACCCGGTCACCAGGATTGTGGGGCACGCAGAGCTGCGCGTGACGTTCAGCGGCGGGGTGCCTAGAGCCGAGTTCAGAGTCCTCAACGATCCGCGGTTCTTCGAGCGGATAGTGCTCGGCAAGGACTTCAGGCAGGTGCCCTGGATAGTCTCGAGGATCTGTGGCCCCTGCAGCCTCAGCCACACGCTCTGCTCCATATTCGCGCTCGAGGCTGCCATAGGGGTGGAGGTGCCCGAGCACGTGCTCATGGCGAGGGAGGCGGCCGCCGAGCTCGAAGTTGCCGAGAACCACTTAGTGCACCTGGCGCTGCTAGCGGCGCCCGACTACCTAGGCTTGAGGGGGCCGCTCGAGCTGGCTAGGGAGAGGCCAGAGTTCGTGAAGAGGGTCTTGAGGCTGAGGTCCGCCTTGGCGGAGGCGGCGGGGGGCCTCGTGGGCAGGCTAACACACCCCAGCGCGTGTGTGATCGGGGGCTTCACCAAGGAGCCCCTGCCGGAGCGGCTCGAGAAGGCGGCTAGGAAGCTGGCCCGCCTGATCCCCGAGGCCGAGGCCGTCGCTAGGCTGGCGATGGAGCTGAGCTACCCGAGCCTCAACGTGAGCGGCGAGCGGCTACTGGCGGTGGCGGGTGGCGATGGCTACTCGTTTACGGGTAGTAGCCTGCTGCTGGAGGGGCATGGAATACTGAAGCCCCTGGAGTACACGCACGTGCTCAGGGAGGAGGCAGTGCGCCACTCGACGTGCAGCCGCGTGACTGCCCTGGGAGATCCCATCTACGTTGGCGCGAGGGCACGGCTAAACGCGAGGGGCGTTGAGCACCTAGCGGACACGGCCCGTGGCCTGGCATCCAACTTGAAACTCCCCCTCAGGAACCCCTTCGACAACCTGAAGGCTAAAGCAATCGAGATGGTACACTGTGTGGAGAGGGCATCCCACATCCTGAGCGTCCTCGCAGACGAGGCACGCCAGCGAGGGCTTAAGCTGAGGACCGGCGTCGAGGCTAGAGCTGGGGAGGGCGTGGGGGTCAAGGAGGCTCCGCGTGGAGTCCTCATACAC